>JBILPP010000049.1:0-8621 GCA_044373765.1 Bacteroidia bacterium | reverse complement strand
CAGCATGTATTAATGCAGAAACCGGAGTAGGTCCAGCCATTGCATCAGGAAGCCAAGTGAATAAAGGCAACTGTGCCGATTTTCCCATTGCACCCACAAATAATAACATGGTGATTGTAATTAATAAAGCACTATCAGGAGCTAGTGTTTGAGCTTGATTAGCTACTGTTGAATAGTCTATGCTGCCGAAGTAAAACAACATAAAAAACATGCCCAACAAAAAGCCCAAATCGCCTATACGGTTCATCACAAAAGCTTTTTTAGCCGCATTGTTGTAGGCTTCGTTTTTAAACCAAAATCCAATGAGTAAATATGAGCATAAACCTACACCTTCCCAACCAATAAACATTACTAAATAGTTGTTACCCATTACCAATAACAACATGAAAAAGATAAATAGGTTAAGATAAGTGAAGAAACGAGTAAAGCCTTCATCATCTTTCATGTAGCCAATACTGTATAGGTGAATTAAAAAACCAATACCTGTTACCACTAATAGCATGGTTATGGTTAGCGGGTCAATTAAAAAACCGAAGCTGATGCTGATGTTGCTGAAAGCAATCCAATCAAAAATATCGATATTTAGAGATGATGTTGAATTAATTCCGTTGAATAATGCAATGGAGCATATAAAAGAGCCTAAAATAGCTAATGCTGCTATCCAGCCAGTAATCGATTTTGGAAGAAACTTTCCAAACAATCCATTAATTAGGAAACCGATTAATGGCAACAACGGGACCAATAATGCCGGAGTTACCAGTAAGGTGTCTTGTATCATTTTGTCGTTCATGTGTGCGTTACTTTTCTAATTTTAATGTTACCACTTTAATTTATTAAGCACATTAATGTCTGTGCTGGCAACATTTCTGTATATACTCATCAATAGAGCTAAGCCAACAGCAACTTCTGCTGCTGCAACCACCATGATAAAAAACACGAATACTTGTCCATCGCTATTACCACTATATGCCGAGAATGACACCAATAACAAATTAACCGAGTTTAACATCAACTCTATACACATTAAAATAATGATGGCATTTCTGCGAAAAAGCACGCCCATTATACCTATACAAAATAATAAAGTGCTTAATACTAAATACCAATTTTGTGGCACTGCTTGTAATGTATTTTCCATATTCTTGATTCCTTTAATTGGTTATTTTTTCTCTTTTTTCGCCAATAACACACTACCAATCATTGCTGATAAAAATAGCACTGATGATATTTCGAATGGCAATAAGAAATCTGTAAATAATTTTTTACCAACTTCCTCAACAAAACCAATACTTGTTTTATTTGGCAGGTTAAATTCGCCTAATTCGGTGGCTCGCATTGATGCAATCAATACAACAAAAAATAACCCAGCTGCTATGGCAGAGGCTATTTTGGTTAGGTTTGATTTGTGCGGTTCGGTACCGGCATTTAAATTTAATAACATGACCACAAAAAGAAATAGTACCATGATGGCACCTGCGTATACTATTAAATGAACAATTGCTAAGAATTGGGCATTTAACAATACATAATGACCTGCTATTGTAAAAAAGCAAACAATTAGCCACAATACACTGTACATTGGGTTTTTAGAAAACACAACAGCTAAAGCACTAATTATTGTTAAAATAGCTAAAGTTAGGAATAAGTATAAGCTCATGATTTGTTGTTAACTCGTGATGATTATTTGTTTAATAAAGGTTGTTTTGGAGAACCTTCCATTTCGTAATTCTTTTTACGCTTGCTCACATCTACGCGTCCTGATGCATCAATTCCCTCTACCAATATATCTTTACCGTAAATAAAGTTGCCACGTGTAAATGCAGTGGGTACAATTCTATCACTTAAGTAAATGGCATCTTTAGGACAAGCATCTTCGCACAAACCGCAGTATATACAGCGTAGCATGTTAATTTCATACTTAGCAGCGTATTTTTCTTCGCGATATAAATTTTCTTCACCCTTTTTACGTTCAGCTGCTTCAATACTTATTGCTTCAGCTGGGCATGCTACAGCGCATAAGCCACAAGCAGTGCAATTCTCACGACCTTTATCATCGCGTTTTAAAACATGTTGCCCGCGGTAAACTGATGCGATTTCGCGTTTTTCTTCAGGATACCTAACTGTAGCCGATTTTTTAAATAAGTGTTTTATTGTTATAGCTAATCCACTAAAAATAGCTGGTAAATAAAGCTTCTCTACCCAATTTAGGTCGTGCTTTACAACTACTTTTGATCTATTCGTTAATTGCATGTTCGATTCTGTTTTCGTGTTTGGTGTAATTTGATTATTTGAAGAAAGTAATCCATGCACCGGTTACTAATACGTTTACAATTGATAACGGAATTAAAATTTTCCATCCTAAGTTCATTAATTGATCATAGCGGAAACGAGGTAATGTCCAACGTACCCACATGAAAAAGAAAATGAAGAACAATATTTTAGCAAACAATACAGCTATGCTTACAATGGCAGCAATATTTTGAGGTAAATCTAAACTATCTATTCCTGGAAAATGATAACCACCAAAATACAAACTTGCAATAATTGCTGATGAGATAAACATATTGATATACTCTGCAAATAAGAATAAGCCTAATTTCATTGAGCTAAATTCTGTGTGATAACCACCGATCAATTCACTTTCCGATTCAGGTAAGTCGAATGGAGCACGGTTACACTCGGCAAAGGCACAAATTAAAAAGATTAAAAAGCCGATGGGTTGGCGCACCACATTCCATACATTCCCATCTCCAGCTTGTCCATCTACGATTTCGCGTAGGCTTAATGAGTTGTTGATTAGTAATAAAGCAACAATACTCATTCCCATTGCAAGTTCGTAGCTAATCATTTGTGAGGCGGCACGTAATGCACCCAATAAGGCAAATTTGTTATTTGATGCCCATCCGCCTATCATAATGCCGTAACCACCTATTGATACAACAGCAAACAAGTATAATAAACCAACGTTTAAGTCGGCAACTTGTAAACTAAATTCATGGCCACCAAAATTAAAAGACTTTCCCCATGGAATAATAGCGCTTGACATCAAGGCCGTCATCATAAAAATACACGGACCAATAATAAATAAAAACTTATCTGAGGCGCTAGGGATAATTTCTTCTTTGGTAAACATTTTAACACCATCAGCAATGGGTTGTAGCAAACCAAATGGTCCTGCTCTGTCTGGACCAATACGGTCTTGAAGGAAAGCTGCAATTTTCCTTTCACCATAGGTTGAGTAGGCAGCGATGCCTAAACTCACCGCAAAAATAATTACGATGAGAATTGTTTTATCTAACAGTAATGCCCAATCCATTATTCGGTAATTTGTTTTATGTCGTTCAACTTAAGTTCTTTGGGTTTAACCATGTTCATGTAATGGTTAGCCGATATCACCGAATGACGGTTAATTTTTCTTGGACCTTCAATGGTCCAATCGTTTGTGTGCTTTTTATCAAAGCGGCATGTGTTACAAATAAACTCTTCTACTTCGCCCCATTGGTCTTTGCGGCCTGTTACGCGCAATACTTCCTCTCCTTGATACCATAACACCACCTTACCACTACATTTTTCGTTTTCGCAGTTACGGTGAGCATCAACAGGTTTGGTAAACCAAACACGGCTTTTAAATCGGAAAGTTTTGTCTGTTAAAGCTCCTACAGGGCAAACATCAATCACATTACCAGAAAAATCATTATCAATAGCCTGCTCTATATAAGTAGATATTTCGGCATGATCACCACGATTTAATACCCCATGTACCCGACCATCTGTAATTTGCTCTGCTGTTTTTACGCAACGGTAGCAAAGAATGCAGCGGGTCATATGTAATTGAATTTTTTCACCAATATCGATTTTTTCAAACGTTCTGCGTTCAAAATCGGTACGTGTTTTATAATTGCCGTGGTCGTAGCTTAAGTCTTGCAAATGGCACTCACCTGCCTGATCGCAAACCGGGCAATCCAATGGGTGATTTAATAATAAAAACTCAACCACACCTGCACGCGCATCTTTAACTTTAGCTGAAGTATTGTTAGCCACAATCATACCATCCATAACAGTGGTGCGGCAGCTCGCTACTAATTTAGGCATTGGGCGTGGATCTTTTTCGCTACCTGCTGTTACTTCAACCAAACAAGTGCGGCAGTAACCACCACTGGTTTTAAGTTTGCTGTAATAGCACATGGTAGGAGGCGCCACATCAGGGCCAATCATACGCGCTGCATTCAAAATGGTTGTGCCATCAGGCACTTCAATTTGTATTCCGTCTATGGTTATTTTAGCCATAATTTATTTTTCTTCTATACTTGCCACTAGTCCAAACTTGGTTGGATAAGTCTTTCTTGTTAATTATAAACTACTGTATGCAGCAGCTGTATCAATGTTGTTGCAATGGAAATAATACTTCACTTCACGTTGTGCTGAAGGGTTTTTAACAAAATCTTCAAACTCTTGACGGAAGTGACGAATAGCACTTGCTACTGGCCATGCAGCTGCATCACCTAGTGGGCAAATGGTATTTCCTTCAATTTTACGTTGTATATCCCACAACAAATCAATGTCTTCCAATGTACCATGTCCATCCAGAATTTTATGAATGATTTTTTCCATCCAGCCTGTTCCTTCGCGGCAAGGGCTACATTGGCCGCAACTTTCATGGTGATAAAAACGAGCAAATGTGTGTAGGTTTTGTACGATACTGGTGCTTTCATCCATTACAATAAAACCACCTGATCCTAACATAGTACCAGTTGCAAAACCACCATCAGCAAGGCTTTCATAACTCATTAAGCGTTTTTCGCCATTAGCTGTAGTTATGATTAAATCGGCAGGTAGTATTGGCACAGATGAACCACCTGCTACCACCGCCTTTAATTTTTTATCATTCAAAATACCACCGCAATACTCATCGCTATAGATGAAATCTTCCACGGTAATACCCATTTCAATTTCGTACACACCTGGTTTTTTAATATGACCTGATGCAGAAATCAATTTCGTTCCTGCACTGCGTCCAATACCAATTTTAGCATATTCATCACCAGTCATGTTTATAATCGGAACAACAGCCGCAATGGTTTCTACATTATTAACAACTGTTGGACAACCATACAAACCAGCGATAGCGGGAAACGGAGGTTTAATTCGAGGATTGCCTCGTTTGCCTTCTAAAGACTCGAGTAATGCAGTTTCTTCACCACATATATATGCACCAGCACCCGGATGAACGTATAGATCTAAACTGTAATTGGTGCCTAAAATATTTTTACCTAACCAACCATTTGCATAAGCTTCTGCTATGGCTTTTTCAAGAATACGCACTAAATAAAAATACTCTCCACGTATATAAATATATGAAGTATTTGCTCCTAAAGCATAACTAGAAGTAATCATGCCCTCCACCAATAAATGGGGAAGGTGTTCCATTAAGTAGCGGTCTTTAAAAGTACCCGGTTCACTTTCATCAGCATTACAAACCAAGTAGCTCGGCACACCTTCAGGCTTAGCCAAAAAACTCCATTTCATACCTGTCGGAAAACCTGCACCACCACGTCCGCGTAGTCCTGATTTTTTCACCTCCTCCACAACTTCTTGAGGATTCATGGTTTTAAGGGCTTTCTCTACAGAAGCATAACCGCCTTTAGTGCGGTATACATCATAAGTATTAATGCCTGGTACATCTATATGTTCAAGTAATATTTTGCGTCCCATGTTGCTTAATTTTTTCTGAAAGTTGTACCATCCAAGTAGCTACTGTGTTTGCTTTCAGTTTTGTACTTGTTAATTAACTCATCAACTTTTTCAAGGGTTAGGTTTTCGTGGAATTGCTCTCCAATTTGTAACATTGGTGCAGTACCACAACTTCCTAAACATTCCACCGTTTTTAGTGTGAATTTGCCATCAGAGGTAGTTTCACCGTCTTTAATGCCAAGTCGTTTTTCAATATGAGCAACAACATCGTTTGCTCCACGTAACCAGCAACTACTTGTTCTACAAACTTCTATTAAACATTTACCAACGGGATTGAGGTTAAACATAGAGTAGAAACTTGCCACTTCATATACCTCAATTGGTTTGATGTTTAGTATTTCGGCTATCTTATCCATTACAGGTACACTTAACCAGCCATCGTATTCGGCTTGCGCAATGTGCAATGCCGGAATAAGTACTGATTTTTGTTTTCCTTCCGGATAGCGCTTAATCAGATTTTGGATTAAAGCCTCTGACTCTGCGCTGAAACGTACTTCTTTTAATTCACTCATTGTATTTGGTTCTATATCTGCGGGTCTAATGCTTACCCTCAAATCTTACATCTCAATTTATCTATATTTTTTAAGCGTCTAATTCTCCCGCAATAACATTTAAACTACTCATCGTTAAAATGGCATCGCTTAACATGCTTCCTTTAATCATTTCAGGATATGCTTGGTAATATATAAATGAAGGTCTACGGAAATGAAGGCGGAAAGGTGCTCTGCCACCATCACTTATAAGATAGAAGCCTAATTCACCATTACCTCCTTCTACGCTATGATAGATTTCACCTTTAGGGACATCTGTTTCACCCATAACTACTTTAAAGTGATAGATTAAGGCTTCCATTTTTGTATAAACATCTTCCTTCGGAGGCAAGTAAAACTCAGGAACATCAGCGTACCACTTACCCTGAGGCATATTATCTAAAGCTTGACGAATAATTTTTAAACTTTCCCAAATTTCGTTTTGGCGAACAATGAATCGATCATAGGTATCACCTTTTTCTCCAATAGGAATAGCAAATTCAAAATCTTGGTATGAACTGTAAGGTGTCATTACCCTTACATCATAATCAACACCTGCAGCACGAAGATTTGGTCCGGTAAATCCGAAACTCAAAGCCCTTTCAGCGGATATTGCACCGGTGTTAGCAACACGATCAACAAAAATGCGGTTACGCTCCAATAGGTTTGAAAACTCAGTAAACCCTTTTGGAAAGTCATGTAGGAATTCCTTTATTTTTTTATACACCTCATCGCTAAAATCTCGCTCTAAGCCACCAATACGACCAATGTTAGTAGTTAATCGTGCACCACAAATTTGTTCAAATATGTCATAAATCTTTTCTCTCCATTGGAATAGATATGTAAATCCGGTGAGTGCTCCTGAGTCAACGCCAACTACGGCATTACAAACCAAATGGTCTGAAATACGCGCCAATTCCATGATAATTACGCGCATGTATTGCGCACGTTTTGGTATTTCTACCCCAATTAATTTTTCAACCGTCATGTGCCACCCCATATTGTTTATAGGAGATGAACAATAATTTAAACGGTCGGTTAAAGTTGTGATTTGGTTATATGGCCTGTGTTCAGCAATTTTCTCGAATGCACGATGAATATAGCCTATTGTTTGCACTGCATCTACAATAATCTCTCCATCCATGGTTAGCACATTTTGAAAAATACCGTGTGTTGCAGGGTGCGTAGGGCCCAAGTTTAACGTGGTATATTCTTGCTCTTCAATTTGCTCAACGCTTTTATCGTCAAATTCGTTCATGTGTGTATCCGTTAAAATTAACGTCCAAAATATTTATCTTCTTTATCCGTGCGGGTTCCGTCTTCAAGTGGATACTCTTTACGTAAGGGGAAATAATCCATTTCATCCACATTTAAAATACGTGTAAGATTTGGATGTCCTTCGAAAATAATACCATAAAAGTCGTAGGTTTCGCGCTCTTGCCAATTGGCACTTTCAAATAAATCAGAAACCGTTGCTATAATTGGGTTTGAGGCTGGTATGAATGATTTTATCCTAATGCGAATATTATTGGTTAGGCTGTGTAGATGATAAATCACACAAAACTCTTGACCGTCAATTTCAGGAAACTGAGCACCACATACATCTGTTAAAAATTGTATCTTAATTTCAGCATCGTTTTTTAACCAATTAATCACACCATGTGCAATAGATGGATTAACCACTAAGGTAAGCATATCATAAGGTTCTGAGGCCGATAGTATGGCTTCCCCAAATTGATTTCTTATTTTTTCAGCTATATATACGTTAGTAAGTTCGGACATTTTATTGTTATTGAATACCGTATTGTTGCATTAATGCTTTATACTCTTGAGTGTCTCTTCTGCGTAAAGGCTCATTTCTAACGAGTTCTTGAATTTGCATGATGCCATCTATAATTTGCTCTGGGCGAGGAGGGCATCCAGGCACATAAACGTCAACTGGGATTACTTTATCTATTCCTTGAAGTACGCTGTAGGTGTCAAAAATACCACCTGTACTAGCGCAAGCTCCAACTGATATTACCCAGCGAGGTTCTGCCATTTGTAAATATACCTGACGTAAAACGGGCCCCATTTTTTTTGCAATTGTACCTGCAACTATTAGAAGGTCAGCTTGGCGTGGCGAAAAACTCATTCGCTCAGAACCAAAACGAGCTAAATCATAATTACTTCCCATGGTAGCCATAAATTCAATACCACAGCATGATGTTGCAAAAGGTAACGGCCAAATGGAGTTGGAGCGTGCAAGTCCGATAACTTTATCAATATTTGTTGCAAAAAAACCAGGACCTTCTAGGCCTGCCGGAGCTTTTGTGATGGTTAATTCTGTTGACATTTTTT
>JBILPP010000048.1:0-8675 GCA_044373765.1 Bacteroidia bacterium | reverse complement strand
GTTTAGGTGGAGGAAGCAGTGATGCTGCTTATATGTTAAAAATGTTGAACGAACTTTTCGAACTTAATCTCGATCCAACATCTTTAGAAAGTAGAGCAGCCATATTAGGAAGTGATTGTCCATTTTTCATTCAAAATAAACCGGCTTACTTATTTGGTAAAGGGCATGAGATACAACCTTTTGATTTATCGCTAAAGGGTAATTACTTGGTTCTTGTCAATACTGGTGCGCATAGTAATACGGCAATGGCTTATAAATACGCTAATAGGCGGGAGGTAATAAAAGCGCATCAATCCTTAAAAAAACACATACTGCAGCCCATTGTGCGATGGAAAGACATGGTTGTGAACGATTTTGAGCTATCAGTTTTTGAAAGCTTACCAGAATTAAAACAAGTAAAGAATTGGCTTTACCAGCAAGGTGCAGTTTATGCCTCAATGAGTGGTAGTGGAGCATCTATGTATGGCTTGTTTGATGAAATACCGAAGTTGACAGGGCCATGGACAAAAGACGTAGTATACCAAGATTGGTTGATATAAAAAAGAAAGGGTCGTTTGCAAGCAAACGACCCTTTCTTTTTATCTAATAAGATTACTATCTGTTAACACTAAATTTTACAGTAGCTTGACCATCACTGCCAGCAATCCTTACAAAATATAAACCATTGCGCAAGTTGTCAGTTGGTAGGATTATTTTGTTTTGTTGATTGCCCACCACGTCAAAACTACTTAGTACTTTACCACTGATATCAGTTAGTATAATGCTGTAGGTTTGTTTGGCAGTTAAATTGGCTTCAATATTCAATACATCTTTTGTCGGATTCGGATAAACTTGGGTTTCAATTAGGCTTAGTTTGCTATTGAATAATCCACTTATAATAGGTCTTGGGATTTGGTAACGGAACGTTTCTTGAACATTAGCAGTATCAGTAACCATGGTTGCTTCAGCAAGGAAATACTTGCTGTTCTCGCTAAGCCATATATAGCTTACATCAAGTTGATTGCTTGGTACATCAATTGGGATGCTAGATAACGGAATTGGAGTCCAAATCATTTTGGTTGGATTTAATGGGTTAGGTAAGCCACCTTCAAATTTAAAGTCTGTAATGGTGCTTTGCTTTAAGCGCAAAGAATTATAGGTGCCAGTAGGCGTTTTTAAAGTGCCCCAACCATCACATAAAACATCTAGTTTTATGGTTAACGTTATTCTAACCGAATCAAAAATAGGTATTTGTAGTAACGAAGCGGGTAATATAAAACTTGAAATTGCAGTATCTCTGGTTCTGGTGAGGTAGTTTAAAGGGAACGTGATACTTTTTAAGTAAATAAAAGGATCACCTCCAAATGGTACTGGATTCGGTATAACTGTTTGCACGCCAGTTTCGGTAACACTCATAAAAACCACGTTTTGCAAATCACCATCTTCAATTAAAACATGGCTAATACCAGCAGGCGCTGGAATAGGAGAGTTTAATGGTGACGAAAATACAGATTCAGAGGTTGTTTGTTTACCTACACTACTAAAATCCCATGTTTTATTAACACCGTTAGTAGTGCCTAAGCTACTGCTATTTCTGGTCGAATCAACCCCGTAAAAAATGGTGTCTCCTACTTGGGCAAAATTTGCACTTGTGAGTGTTATTTGGGCCTGAGCTATGCATGCAGTTAAAACTGAGATTGCTAAAAGAAACTTTTTCATGTTGTTCATATTTTGAGCGTTACTATTTATATCACAAACAAATATAGCGTTATATATTTAAGTGAAGTGTGCACTGTTGGAATTTTATATGCAATACAAAAGTCCTACGCTTCTTTTTTTGTTTTTACTTTATGCTTAATGAATTCTACTAAAATAGGTAGCAATGAAACACCAATAATACCAAACACAACTAATTCAAAGTTTTTCTTCACCCACTCTATATTCCCGAACATGTAACCAGCCATTGTTAACATAGTTACCCAAACTACAGCACCTGCTATACAATAGGTAATGTATTTACTATATGTCATGCTGCCTACGCCTGCAACAAATGGTGCAAACGTCCTTACAATAGGAACAAACCTGGCTAAAATTATTGTTCTTGCTCCATGCTTTTCATAAAAAGAGTGAGTTTTATCTAAGTAATCCTTACGTATGGTAAAAAGTCCAAAAAGTTTGGCTCCTTCTCCTTTTTTAGCTAAGTATCGACCAATAAAATAGTTGGTGTTATCTCCGGCTAAAGCAGCAGCAATAAGTAGTATAATAATTAGAAATACGTTTAGGTTGTTAACTTCATTTGCAGCTAATGCACCTGCAGCAAAAAGCAAAGAGTCGCCAGGTAAAAAGGGGGTAACAACTAAGCCGGTTTCGGCAAAAACAATTAAAAATAACAATGCATAAACCAATGCTCCGTATGCCTGAACAAAATCTTGGAGATGTTGGTTAATGTGAAGTATAAAATCAATAATTTCTTTCATAAATTTATTAGTTGCTGCAATGTTAAGCATAATTACTAATTTTGCTCGTGCTTAAAAAAATAATAACATACACCATTTTGGCTTTGTTGGCACTAACTGTGGTTAGCTTGCAAGCCTGTAAAACTTCCAAGTCTGGTAAAAGAGGTTGTAACTGTCAATTTTAAATGAATACTCCACTAGTAAGTTTAATAACGGTTTGTTACAATGCCGAAGGGTTGATAAAAGACACACTCGAAAGTGCCATCAACCAAACCTATAAAAATATTGAGTTGGTTATTATTGATGGTGGAAGTAAAGACAATACTGTTGCTGAAGTTAACAAGTTTAAACCCTACATTGGTACTTTAATTAGTGAGCCTGATAAGGGTATTTATGATGCCATGAACAAAGGCATTAAAGCAGCAAAAGGGGAGTGGTTTTATTTTTTAAATGCAGGCGATGCCTTTTATAACGATACTGTTTTGGAAGATGTATTTATGAAACGAAACCTTAACGGCATTGATTTAATATACGCCAAAATGCAAACGGTAAATGAACCTACAGGAGTTAACTATATTGGTGGACATCAAGTTTCATTCAAAGATTTTTATTTTAAATATCCGATTTGTCATCAAACTACATTTACCCGCAAATCGGTGTTCGAATACATGCCTTACCTAGACTCGAACCTAAAAATTATGGCCGATAACAAATGGCAAATGAGTTTTTTTAAATGCCACGAAAACAAGACTTTGTTTATTGATATGGTGGTGGCCTTTTACGATATACAAGGGGCATCATACCACAAAAGAATGAAAGGTTACCGAGAGTATTTAGGCTACATTGGTAATTTACTGCCTTTTCATATTTATTTGGCCAATGTGTTTTTGTATCCTATTATCTGGGCCAAGGTTAAGTTTATTCGTACATTTCAGCAAACAGCTTGGTTTAAAGCCTACCGAAACCTTAAGTTTAAAAACAAAAAGGCTAATGTTTAAAAAATGTTATATAGTTAATTACTCAACCCATTTATATTGCGAACGCTTAATTTTTAACGCATGATTTTATCAGACAAACGTATTCTTGAAGAGATAGAAAAAGGAACCATTTTAATTGAACCTTTTAAACCGGAGTGTTTAGGTACCAACTCATATGATGTGCATTTAGGTCGTTATTTGGCTACTTACAAAGACCGTGTGCTAGATGCACGCGAGCACAACAAGATTGAAACATTTGAAATTCCTCAAGAGGGTTTTGTATTGCAACCTAATACCTTGTATTTAGGTGTTACTGCCGAGTATACCGAAACCCATGCTCACGTGCCGTTTTTGGAAGGCAAAAGCAGTACAGGGCGTTTAGGTATTGATATACATGCTACTGCTGGTAAAGGTGATGTTGGTTTTTGCAATACCTGGACATTGGAAATTTCTTGTGCTCAACCTGTTCGTATATATGCCAGTATGCCTATAGGGCAGCTGATTTATTTTATGGTAGAGGGTGAAATTGAAACCATGTACAATACCAAGAAAAATGCAAAATACAACAAGCGTAGTGTTAAGCCTGTTGAAAGTATGATGTGGAAGAATAAATTCTAAACGTATAATTTGGTGAATAACAAATATCCCGCTTCAGTTACTGGAGCGGGATTTTTTATTTGCTGTAATACTCTTTGGTTTGGTAACAATCGCAAAACAAGTTGTAGGAGGTCCACTTGCCAAAACGAATTTGTGGCTTGTTAGGTAATACATAAACGTAACCAAAGTTGTTTATTAATCCACCCGGTAAAAAGGAAACTACAAAGTTTATTTTTACATTGGTGTTGGGGTTTAACCAATGGTTTACAATGGAGTTATTCGTGTACTTTTTTAGTGTCGACAATATTGAGACACTTGCTGAATCGTTGTTGTTGGTTAATGTGGTATTTATTTCTTGAAATCGTCCGATGTTAAACAACAAATAATTGGTATAGTTTTTAGATTTAAAATTACCCCAAAATACACTGCCATCTTTATTAATGTTAATACTTAAATGTGTGTTGAGTTGATGGTTGTAATACTCGTGCAAACGAACCATACCTGTGGTATCAAATTGGAGGTAAATAAAACCAAAATCAAACGATTTTTTTTGGTCGAATTTCACTCCCTTCTTAAAATAAATCCGATCACACAAAAACAAAGGATTGCCCAAAATAACAACTCCATTAATGGGGTAATTCGCAGGTTTCAATTTAGTTGCGCATGAGTCTTGGGTTAAACTTACACTATAATCGCCATCGAAATAATAGGTGGTATCTAGCTGCGCAAAAGCAGTAGCAGAAAATAATATTGCAATAACGAGTAAATGGATTTTCATATCCACTAACTCAACAAAATTTTCCAGGCACTTTCAACCTCTTTACGCTCTAAATATTGATGTGCTAATTGGTGTTTAGCCTTGAGCAATGCAACTTCATTTAGTGTATTGATGATATGCTGAAGTTCTTTGTTCATGCGTTTAAATACTTCAATATCGCTGGCATCGGGTAAGTTTTCGGTATTGCCAAGCATGCCCAAATCGTTGCCGGTTAAAACAGTACTAGTTCTAATTTCAATGGGCAATGCATCAACCCCAATTCCTAATGTGGTTAAAGGTTTAGGTACTTCAAACAAAGCTTCGCCATGTGCACGGGCATACCAATCGCCACCTAAGCGTGATACCAGATCTATTTTCTGTTGATCTATTTTTCCAACGGCATTTAATACATCAATATTTACGTGCATCAACTTTACCTCGCATATCACCAAATTACCTGCGCCACCTTCGGTGCCTAAAGGAATAACTTGGTTTACCACACATTCAAATTGAACCGGTGATTCTTTTACGCGAGGTGGTCTTATGGTTAAAGAAGGTTCTTCTGTTAATCCTGCTTTGATAAACTCGTTTGTACCACGCGGATATTCGGTGCTGCTTAAACTGGTTTGTTGCACCATGTTGTAAGTAACCACGTTTATGCATACTTCAGGTACATCAAGTACATTTTCTAAAGTATGTTTGGTGGTATTATCGCGACCTCTGCGTGCAGGTGAGAAAATTAAAATGGGAGGTTTGGTGCTAAACATGTTGAAGAAACTAAACGGACTTAAATTTACGTTTCCATTTGTATCAACAGTGCTTGCAAAACATATAGGCCTGGGAGCAACAGCTCCTTGCATCAAACCTTGTAATTCCATTACCTTTAACTCGTCAGGGTTATAGGTGCGGTATTGATTGGTCATTTACTTCGTATTAAAGTTAAATAATTGCACTAAGAGATGTTGCCTCACCAACTAATCCTTGAGCACATTTAAGTATGCGGCCAGGATATTTTTGAATGATGCGGTAATCGTGTGTAGCCATAAGAATAGCGGTGCCTTGTTGGGCAATGTTATGCAATAGGTTCATGATGTCATCGCTAACTTTAGGGTCCAGATTACCTGTTGGTTCATCGGCTAAAATAATTTCGGGTTCATTAAGTAAAGCACGTGCGATAACAACACGTTGTTGCTCTCCGCCACTTAACTCATGAGGCATTTTATAGTCTTTGGTTTGTAGGCCAACTAACTCTAATACTTGGCCAATGCGGTCTTTTATTTTATTCTCATCTTTCCATCCTGTGGCCTTCAACACAAAAGAAAGGTTTTGAAAAACTGTTCTGTCGGTTAAAAGTTGAAAGTCTTGGAATACAATGCCTAACTTTCTTCTTAGGTAAGGAATGTCTTTTGGTTTAAGTTTAGTAAGGTCAAAGCTAGCAATGCTTCCTGTTCCTTTTTCTAACTTTATTTCGCCATAGAGTGTTTTAAGTAAACTACTTTTTCCACTGCCTGTTTGGCCAATTAGGTAAACAAATTCGCCTTTGCCAATTTTCACATCAACATCACTTAGTATGAGGTTATGGCCTTGGAATATTTGAACATCTGTTAAATCTATTACTGTTTCCATAAGTTTGTTACCAATTAATTTTGTGCATTTTACCAAAAGGGATTTCATTCAAGAGTTTAAAAACCTCATCAATTTTGTCTCCTAATCCACATTTTTCCAAAGCTCGCTCGGGTCTATCGGTTCTAAAGTAGGCAATTAGAGTGAAATGATCATCCCTAAGTTGAACGTAATCAGGTATTTTAGCCTTTCCTTTTATTTTGATGATGTACAAAATAGAATAAAATTAGTTATGTTAAAAATAAGTGCTGTAAAATTAAACGAATTCCTTGTATAATTGCACTTGCAAAATTATAAAAAAACATGAGACTACTTAAACAGGTTTCTTACTCTTTTTTGTTGGCTGCTGCAGCAATCACTACTGGATGTAGTGTAAAAACAAACATGGGTAACAACAATTACACCGTAACACCAAACCCGTTGGAGGTAAAAGGCGATTCAATTTTAATCATCATGAGCGCCAACATTCCAGCTAAGTCGTTTAATCCTAAAGCGAATGTTCAGTTTCAACCTTACTTAAAAACAGCTAAGGGAGACGTACAACTTAAAGCGGTAACGCTAGGTGGCGAAAAAGTGTTGGAGTCGGTTGATTTTAAAATTGATTCGAAAACAGGGGGTAAAATTACTTACACCGAAAAAATCCCTTACAATTCAGACCTAAAGCGTGCAACCTTGTACCCAAGTTTTGCTGTTAAAGTGAATGGTAATTATCAAGCAATAGAAGCTGTTAAAGGTTCTACTTTCGCGGATAAAATTTTAGCAGAAGGTACAATCACTACTCCTTTATTGGTTAAATCTAGCGAAACTCCAGTTTTAGACGGTACTGCTTATACAGCAGCTTTCAGTACTAAATCAGTTGATATTTATTTCCCCCTAGACGGTGATAGGTTTAACCCGAACTTTAAAGTAGGTAAAAACATTAGTAATAAAAAACAACTTGCATTATTAAAGAAATCTTTAGTATCCAATAAAAACTGGACTATTAAAGGGATTGCTATAAATGGTTTCGCATCACCTGAAGGTGAATTACAAAGAAACTCAGGCTTATCTCAAGGTCGTACAAACTCTACTTTCACCTACATGAAAAAAGAGTTGAAAAAATTAGGCTTTACAGAGGTTAATGATCAAAACTTAACCATGGGTGCTACTATGGCTGAAGATTGGGCTGGTTTAACAAAACTAATCGAGGCTTCAAGTTTAAAAAACAAAACGGCTTTGGTTGCTATATTGAACAATAACTCTTTATCAGATTTAGACAAAGAAGCTCAAATTAGAGACAACGATAAAAAATCTTGGGATAAAATTAAAACAGAAATGTTACCTAAGTTACGTAGATCAGAATTAGTAGTTAAAGGACAAACGCCATTAAAAACTGATGCTGAATTATTAGCCATGGTTAACATCGACTCGTTAAGCGATGTGGAGATGTTACACTTAGCAATTATCTTAACCGATGATGCGAAGAAAATGGAAGTGTACAATAAATTCCAAGTTAAATTCCCTAATGATTGGAGAGGATTTAATAATGCTGGTGCATTGGCGCTAACTACGGCTGATATGGCTAAAGCTGGCAATGATTTAACTCGTGCAAACGAACTATCTCCAGAAAACGGTGCGGTATTGGCAAATATGGGTGTTGTTGCTAAAAACAAAGGCAACATCAAACAAGCAGAAGATTTATACAAACAAGCAGAAGCAAAAGGTGTTGATGTTAGTTATCATAAGGCAATTATTGCTATTAAAAAAGGTGACTACGCAAGTGCTGTTAGCTTATTCAATAAGTCAGGTAAAAAAGATTTCAATACAGCTTTAGCTCAATTATTAAACGGTGACGCTGCAGGCGCAAAAACAACCATAGATAATATGGCCCCTGATCAATTAAACTGGGAATTATATTACTTACGTGCTATTGCCGGTGCTCGTTTAAACAATGCTGAAGTTGTTACAAGTAACTTAACCCGTGCAGTGCAACAAAATGTTGTAGTTCGTCAAATGGCTAAAGAAGATGTAGAGTTTATTAAATTATTTGGTAACCCTACTTTTGAAGGTGCTATTCGCTAATTATAAATAATATTAAAATTGAAAAGGGTTGAAACTATTTCAACCCTTTTTTTATTCATTAAAATAATAAAATCAATTAACATGACAGCAGATCAGTTAAAAGCTTTACGTTTAAGGGTTGAAGACCTGGGGAGGTATCTTTGACGTTGAAGGGAAACAAATATTAATTCAAGACGAAGAGAACCAAACTTTGCAACCTTCTTTTTGGGATGATCCCAAAAGGGC
>JBILPP010000047.1:0-8838 GCA_044373765.1 Bacteroidia bacterium | reverse complement strand
GGATGTTGCGCTCCACTACCTGCATCCATGTATGTAACTTGCAAACCTAACATTTCACCTGCCATGGCTGTGCATGCGGCAATACTATGTTTCTCGGCAGGTATTGGTGTGGTGTTACTCATGTAACTTACAGATGTAATATTACCACCATCAATAAGCATGTATCCAGTAGGAACAATTTCTAAACCACTTTGCTTAAGCATAGGTGCAGCCAATACATGTTTGCCAATTAATAAATCAGGGTTACGCCCGCTTATTAATGACAACAACAAAATTGCATCAGCATTTTTACTCACTTGCATGATATTGCCTGGGAAGAGTACCACAGGAATTTGTGTGTGTTGTTTGATAATTTGAATGCACTTATCAAAAAAACCATTGGTAATTAAGCTACCACCAACCAAAATAAAATCAATTGAAGACTCATTGCTATGTTGGCAAATATTAACCAATTGCGTTTCATTTTCAATGCTATCAGGGTCTATCAATACAGCCAAATGTTTTTGGTTATTGGCAATGTTGTTCTTAAGGGTATGTAGTACTAGGTTTTTCAAGCTATTAATTACGCGTAAACATTATCGCATTTACGCATCCTTACAAATAAAGCACTTTTTACTAAATTGTTGTGCTTAATTCTTGTTTTTGTAATATATAGTTACTCAAATACCCGCAAAAGCTTACTGCATAAGGGTATTACGTTTATGTTAATTTCGTAAGTGCCTCACTGTCTATTTTTAAAAACAAACGAGCTCATCCATAGGTGATTAACTATGCAAGAGAAATCAATAAAATCAGCTAAATTAGTGTTAATAATTTGGTTATGCACATACCTTAACCCTTACGCAGTATGCTTGTGGAATGTTGGCAAAATTGTTTGTGTGGAAAATGCAGTTTGATTGGAAACATATTCTAGACCATTTTTGATGAAAAACCCCCTAAAAAAAACGGAGTTATTTTTAAAACTTAAAAACCCAAAAATTTGTTCCAATAATATGAGCACCAAATCATCTAAAAAAACCGAGCAAAGAGGCCTTCGCGTGGATCGCTTCTTTACTAAGGATGGCGTAAGCGCATTCGACTTGTTTGAATACGACAGCCGTACCTCTGTAATTAAAAATCCGAATGGAGAAAAAGTATTTGAGCTAAACAATGTAGAAGTTCCAAAATTTTGGAGCCAAGTAGCTACGGATGTTTTAGCACAAAAGTATTTCCGTAAAGCAGGTGTTCCGATGCCTGATGGTTCAAGCGGTAGCGAAAACTCTATCAAGCAAGTAGCACATCGTATGGCGCATTGCTGGAAATCGTGGGCTGAACAATACGGCTACTTTGCTTCTGCAGAAGATGCAAATAAGTTTTATGATGAGTTGGTATTTATGATTATTGGCCAGTATGCTGCACCAAATTCTCCTCAATGGTTTAACACGGGTTTGTACAGCTCATATGGCATCACCGGTAAACCTCAAGGTCATTACTTTGTAAATCCTAATACGGGTAAATTAGAAAGGTCTACTTCAGCATACGAACGTCCTCAACCTCACGCTTGTTTTATTTTATCTGTAAATGATGATTTAGTAAACGAAGGTGGTATCATGGATCTTTGGGTACGTGAAGCGCGTATCTTTAAATATGGCTCAGGTGTAGGAACAAACTTTAGCCGCGTGCGCGGTGCAGGCGAAAAACTTTCGGGTGGCGGAACTTCATCGGGTTTAATGAGTTTCTTGAAAATTGGTGATCGTGCTGCAGGTGCAATCAAATCTGGAGGAACAACCAGACGTGCTGCTAAAATGGTGTGCTTAGATTTAGATCATCCAGAGATTGTTGAGTTTATAAATTGGAAAAAGAACGAAGAGAAAAAAGTAGCTGCATTGATAGCTGCTGGATATCCTAGCGATTATGAAGGGGAAGCGTATGCAACTGTTTCGGGTCAAAACTCAAACAACTCAGTTCGTATACCTCACGCATTTTTTAAAGCTTTAGAAGAGGGTAAAAATTGGGATTTAGTTGGACGTGCAAAAGGCGATATCATGAAATCTATTCCTGCAAAAGAATTGTGGGATATGATAGGTGATGCTGCATGGGCTTGTGCCGATCCGGGTGTACAGTATGATTCTACCATTAACGAATGGCATACTTGTCCTGAAGGTGGAACAATCAATGCATCTAATCCTTGTTCTGAGTACATGTTTTTGGATAACACAGCATGTAACTTAGCTTCATTAAATTTAATGCGTTTCTTCGATCCTGCAACCAGTGAATTTGATGTTAAAGGTATTGAGCATGCTTCACGCATATGGACTATCGTATTAGAAGTTTCTGTGTTGATGGCACAATTCCCATCACAAGAAGTAGCTCAGTTATCATACGAGTACCGCACATTAGGCTTAGGTTATGCCAACCTAGGTACTGCTTTAATGGTAGCTGGTATTCCTTACGATTCACCTAAAGCATTTGCAATTTGTGGCGCTATTACTGCTATCTTAACGGGTACAGCATACAGTACTTCGGCAGAAATGGCCGCACACTTAGGTCCATTTGCTAAATACGAAGAAAATAAAAAACACATGTTACGTGTAATGCGTAACCACCGCTATGCTGCTTATAACGCAACAGACGCATATGAAGGTTTAACCATTAGACCTGTTGGAATCGATCCTAAATATTGCCCGGATTATTTACTTAGTGCTGCTTGCACTTCGTGGGATAATGCAGTACAATTAGGTGAAAAACATGGTTATCGCAATGCGCAAACAACTGTAATCGCACCAACTGGAACCATTGGTTTAGTAATGGATTGCGATACAACTGGTATTGAGCCAGATTTTGCGTTGGTTAAATTCAAAAAATTATCGGGTGGTGGGTACTTTAAAATCATCAACCAATCGGTACCTGCTGCATTAAAAAACATGGGCTATTCTGCCGAAGAAAGCGATGTTATAATTAAATATGCAATTGGTCACGCTACCTTAACTGGTGCACCACACATCAACCCAGAGAGTTTAGCTTTCCGTGGATTTACTGCTGAAGAAATTGCTAAATTAGACAAAGCAGCATCAGGTGCATTTGAAATTGGTTTTGCATTTAACCACTGGACATTAGGTGAAGAGTGCATGCAACGTTTAGGCTTTATACCTGAAGAATATAACGGTCCTAAATTTAACTTGTTACGTAAACTTGGTTTTACCCGTGCTGAAATTGAAGAAGCAAACAACTATGTATGCGGAACAATGACAGTGGAAGGTGCCCCTGCTTTAAAAGATGAACACTTAGCGGTGTTTGATTGCGCAAACAAATGTGGAAACATTGGGGAGCGTTACATTGCTGCTACTGGCCACATCAGAATGATGGCTGCCGCACAACCTTTCTTATCGGGTGCTATTTCAAAAACCATCAACTTACCAAATGAAGCTAATATTGATGACATTAAAGAGTGCTACCATTTAAGCTGGAGCATGGGATTAAAAGCCAATGCACTTTACCGCGATGGTTGTAAACTTTCTCAACCGCTTAGCAACAAATCTGATGTGAAGGAAGAGGAAGAAGTACAAGAAGCCGTTGAATCTGTATTAGGTGCTGATGCAAACAAACCTGTTGGAGAATTAACTCCTGAACAAGTTTTAGATGCTGCTACAGCCATATTGAACCGTAGTCATGATACAGAGTTTAAACGCAAGTTAGCTCGTATTGTAGAACGTAAGCAATTGCCTGGTAAACGCAGTGGCTTTACACAAAAAGCTACCGTTGGTGGACAAACAATTTTTGTTCGCACAGGAGAGTACGAAGATGGAACGTTAGGTGAAATATTTGTTGATTTACATAAAGAAGGTGCAACACTTCGTTCTTTAATGAACTGCTTCTCTATTGCGGTATCGTTAGGTTTACAATACGGTGTACCTTTAGAAGAGTACGTTGATAAATTCACCTTTACGCGTTTTGAGCCAGCAGGTATGGTAACAGGTCATGGTAACATCAAAAATGCGACTTCAATTATCGATTACATGTTCCGCATGTTAGGATTTGAATACTTAGGCAGAGAAGATTTTATTCAGGTACCTGCTACTGAAGAACAACGTTCTCACTTGGCGTTAAATCAAAAACATAACTTACCAACTGCAAACCTGCAAAATGTAGTAATTACACCAGTAACTACTCCAGCTGCAGCGCCTGCACCCATTGGTTTTATGAAGTCAACGCCAATAGTTGAGCCAAACAGTAAAACGCCTGAAGCAAGTGCAACAGCTGTTGATCAAACGCAAGCATATTTGAAGAGCTTTGGCGATAGCCCTGCTTGCCCTAGTTGCGGTAGTTTAACAATACGTAGTGGTGCTTGTTACAAATGCATGAACTGTGGTACACAAACAGGTTGTTCATAAGTAACTGTCACTTCGAGTAACTGAAAGGCTTATCGAGAAGTAATAAAAGAAAAAATCCCTCATCGCGTAAAATCGGTGAGGGATTTTTTTATATCTTAAAGGATGTAAAACCAGTTTTATTGATGAGCCAATTTACTTCTGTTTTAAGCTTTCGGTATTTTTTTGTTGTAGGAGATTTACACATGTTTAATTCAAGTATTTTTTGTTGAATTAAAAAGTAATCATGACAGATAAAAATGAATTTCGCAGATTCGATGCGATTTAAAATCCTTGTTGCATCTTCTTTTCTGCCGATGTGATTATAAGTAATTGCCCTTACCAAATCAAAACATTCGAAATATCCCAATTCAACCACACCATTATCATAACACTTATAATCAAGATCAGCTAAACGAATCATTTTTAAAGCAGATTCATAATCACCAATAAGATTAAACGCATCTGCCATGGTAAACTGAAAGAACGGGAAATGAGCACTAGGCGTATTACCACGCAGTTGTTTTTTTTCTTCTTCAAAAGCAATCTTTTTCCATTTTACTAATTCGGTTTGATTGTTAAAAAGATGATGGTACAAAACGTTTGACATGATTTTGCGTGCTTGTGGAAATGGATGTATATACTGATTGGCTGCAATACTGTTTATTCTTTTAATGTGCTCAGTGATCTCTTTTTTATTTTGATTGAGGTAAGCACCTAAAAACAAAATACAGTTACCAAAAAGCTGCGCCTCTTGGTCTTGTTTACTTTGTACATAACGCTTAAAATATTTCTTGTAATCACCTGCAATCCCATCAATGTATGGGAAGCGCTCGAAAAAGAAAATCTGGGCAACAGGACTTTTGGTTAAAAAACCAGAGAGCGCTTCTAAGTAGTTGGGTTGATTAATGATTTTGCGTGCAATGTTCCCACAAGCTTTATGGTAATTAAAGTCATAGTCAGAAGACAAATCAATATCATAAAAACTTTTTAGAAAATTGATTTGCTCTATATCAATAGCAGATAATTTAGGTTTTTTGGCTACGAATAATTCCTCTACATGCTCTACATTACAATAGTCACAAATTACTTTCAGGGTTGATTTACTAGGCTTTGAACCATCGTTTATAAACCCTAAAACCCTGCGTAGTGTTTGTGCACTTATTTTAACGCCAATTGCATGATAAATGTGCGAGGCTAATTTATTGCACTCGGCCGAAAATGTGATGGTTTTACCATAGCGCAATTCAATTTTAGTTTTTAGTGCATTCACCAGTCAATATTAATATTTAATAATTTAAGTTTACTTGGACGAACTTGGATTTTTTTTATGTTTTTTAAAAGCATAAGTTAGAGCCATGAAAAAACGTATACTTCAAAAAATATTGCTGCTTATCATCACTAATTTGATAAGCCCAATGCTATTTGCACAATGTGGAACCATCATGGTTAATTCTTCTCAACTACAGTATCCAGATACGATAACGAATTTACCAGTAGCAACAATTGGTAGCCCTTATCAATCCACCATTCAATTCTTTTCTCCTACATCTGTTAGTGGTATAGCCGTTAACAGAATTGTAATAAATGGGGTAGTGGGTTTACCTGCTGGATTTAGCAGTTCAACAAATCCTAGTAATGGAATCCTTTTTGCTGGTAATAGTGGCTGTATTATCATCCAAACAAGTAATGTAAATTTGAATACTGGTACATATCCTTTTACCATCAATACAACAGTATTTTTCCAAGCTGGTGGAAGTGCACCATTATCAATAGTTGGCTATAAAATAATCGCTCAAAATCGAACCAATTCAACGGCTATAAGTGGTAATTACACTTACAATAATATAACCATTAATAAAGTTGGTACAACATTTAACAACCAACAAACCAATGGATCTGCCTACCGAAGAGTTCAGGTGTTACCCAACAATAAAGTTGGTGTAACATGGACTACATCAAGTGATGGTTCTCCATTTTTAGGGAGAGGTACAGGATACAACCAATTTAATGGAAGTGCTTGGATAAAAGGAGATACATCAGTATCTAGAATTGAATCCCAAAGAGCTGGTTTTCCTTCTTATGCTTTTAACTCAAACACCAACGAAGAGGTGGTGTTATCACACATTGTAACCCCAACTGGTTTTAGCGGAGGATTTGTCATGAGCAGAAAAAACGTAACTGCTACTTCATGGAACCAGAGTACAGTTTTAGACACCATTGCCAGCGTTCCCGGTTTGCTTTGGTGCAGAACATCTATCAGTAATAATTTTTTACACGTTGTAGCTTGTTATACAGATTCCGCACAAAACCAACCCAATCGGGTGGTAAGGAATGGAGTTAGAACCCCCGTGGTTTACTCAAGGCTAAATTTAAGTACAAATGTTTGGGAGGTTAAAGCTATTACGCTACCCAACTATAATAGCCTGAGATACTATAATGGATCAAATGATTCATACTCTATAGATGCTATTGGAAATAATGTTGCGATATTAATCGGAAGTGCAGGGCAGGATTTGAGCCTTTGGAAGTCAGGGAACAATGGAACAAGTTGGGCAAGAACAATCATTGATACAATTTATCAAGCTCCTTTTATTGAAAAAAGCACAATAATTGATCCTGCAGTTTTGGTTTCAGATAATCATGTACATGTTTTGTTGGATAATAATGGGGTAAGCCATTGTTTTTGGAATCAAATATCTTTACTAAACTCAGATACAACAGATGGCACTTGGAATTATTATCCGTCTGCATCTAATCAAGAATTGAAATATTGGAAAGAAGGAACAATTTTGAGCAATAAATTAACAATCGCAACATTTAATGGGGACCCTGTTAATACCACAAATTGGCAACAATTTACTAATGGAAATGATAGTAGGTATGGAACATCCTATTATACAGCGCAACCAAGTGCGGGAATAAGTTCAGATGGAAAAATATACTGTGTCTATAGTTCGCCAACTGAAGGAGAAAATAATATTGGAACAAGAGATATTTATGCTGTTTATTCTACAAACGGTGGTCAATCATGGTCTACTCCCAAAAATTTAACTGCTGCGCTTGGTAGTGGGCTCGAACAAGCATTTCCTTCCATAGCAAGAACAGTAAACAATAAAATTCATTTGGTTTATTCTCAAAGTGGTTCAGTTGGTCCTTACACTGCGGGACAGTGGGATATTAATTATTACGCAATAGATACTGGGTCGCTAGACTTAAATGATACGCTGATATTTAATCAAGCGGTATTATTTTCATTGAGTGATACTGTTTTGTGTAAAGGGAATAGTTTGAGCTATACTATAAATAATGCGAAACTATACATTAATGACACTTTGATTGCTTCAGGAAATAGTAGCGGAAGTTTAACTCCTTTGTCGAATGTAAATATCAAAATTAAATCGCTTGACGGATTAGTAACCTTTAAAAATATAAATGTAATAGTAAACGACTCCTTGAACCTTCAATCCGTATACAATGGAAGTCCACTTAATGCTAGTCAAGTTTCTATTTGTGGACTTAATAAAAGCTTCCAATTTGGGGTTACAAGTAATTATAACGGAACCAAAAATGTAACATGGAAATTAAACAATTCGAATCTAACCAATAGGGTAAATCTTGTTGATACCTTTACACAGGGAGGAACATACGAAATTAGTGTTCAAACTAATTCTGGATGTAAGTCGTCTAAACAAGTAATTATAAATAAATATAATGCAACCTTTAATCCAGACTTTACGGTTAATAGGCAAATAGCCACTGCCCCTCCTTTTGATTTTATATTTACCAATCAAACCACTCCTTTGACAAGCTATGATTTTTATTGGAACTGGGGTGATGGTAAAATTGATACAACTAATACGCAAAATTTATTAAGTAAAACATATAATAATAATGGTTTATATACCATTAAGCTCATTGCTCAAAATAAAGTTAGTGGTTGTAAAGACTCTGTAACCAAAGCCAGCTACATCAGCTGTTCTGGAGCAAACCCACAGCCATTAGGTTTAACCACTACCAAACAAAATCCGTTATGTGCTGGTGAATCTACAGGTAGCATCACCGTTAACGGAACAGGTGGTACCACTCCATATACCTATCGCATTAATGGAGGTACCTACCAAAGCAGTAATACATTTAATAACCTTGTTGCAGGTATTTATACTGTAGATATTAAAGATGCGATAAACAATGTTGCTACTAAAAAAGATACCTTGGTTAATCCACCAGTGGTTACCGTGGGTGTAATTACTGGATTGAATAATGTTCCTGTTAGTAGTATACAATCATATAGTATTGCAGCCCAATCGGGTGCTAGTTACTTATGGAGTGTGATTAATGGAACGCTATTATCTGGAAATGGAACTACAGCCATACAAGTACAATGGCCAGCAGGCAGTGGTGTTGGGAAAATAATTGCTTCAGTAAATAAGGGCAATTGTGGTGCAACAGATTCATTAATTGTTGCCATTAGCCCTCAACCTTTAGGTAT
>JBILPP010000046.1:0-8907 GCA_044373765.1 Bacteroidia bacterium | reverse complement strand
TCAAATCAAAAACTGGAATGACGGCAGTCGAATATAGGAATATGAATTAAAAAGCCTTCTGCTAACAGCGGCTTGGCAAAAGTGGCTGCGTAGTGCTTCGTATGAACATTTTTAGTAGAAATCCGCCATATTCGCTAAGACATAAAACGTAAGCGATCATTATAACAAGACCGATCACAAATAACAACCACTTGAAAGTTGAACGAGCGTAATTTTTACCTTCATCTTAACAACGAGAGTAATTTTTTAGTATTTTTGCCCTTGTATTGAAAATAAGAGTAAAACATACCTTTAAACATCATGGAAAAATTTGACCGCAAAATTCCGTATAACGACCTGCCATTGCTTCCACCCAAGGCAGACACAGAAACCAAGCAGATACTACGAAAAACCATTTCGGCAGGACGAGCATTGGCTCAACTTAATGGGACTTTACTTAATTTACCCAACCCCACACTATTTTTAGACACGATTTACTTGCAAGAAGCCAAAGCGAGTTCGGAAGTAGAAAACATTATTACAACAAACGATGAACTCTACAAATCATTAGTTGCTGATAGAAAAACAGAAAAATTAGCTACAAAAGAAGTTTTAAGCTACAAGGAAGCACTGTGGTTAGGCCTAGAAGAATTAAAAATAAAACCACTTATAACAACCAATCTTTGCGTCAAAATTGTTCAGTGCATTAAACAAAATAACGCTTCAATAAGAAATACACCGGGAACTAAATTGAGCAACACAGAAGGCGAGATTATTTACACCCCGCCAAGTGGCGAACAAGTTATACGTGAGAAATTAGCAAACTTAGAAAAATTTATAAACGAAGATGAAACGATAGACCCATTAATAAAAATGGCCATATTGCACTATCAATTTGAAGCGATACACCCATTCTCTGATGGTAACGGAAGAACAGGAAGGATTTTATTGTTATTGTATCTAAAACTTTCCGGTTTATTAAACACACCAGCAATTTATTTGAGTGAATATATCATTAAAAACAAAATTGAATATTATAGGTGCTTAAAAGATGTAACTGAAAAAAACGAATGGGAAGACTACATCTTGTATATGTTAGATATGATTGAAGAAACTGCAAATAAAGGATTAAAGAGACTAAATAAAATCACTTTAGCCATGGAAGAAACTGCAACCGAAATCAAAAAGAAGTTGCCAAAAGTTTATTCTAAAGACTTGATTGAAATTTTATTCCGTTTACCATATACCAAACGCCAACACTTGATAGAAGAAAATATTGGAAACTTAAAGACCGTTGGAAATTATTTGATAGCATTGGAAGAAAACGGCTTTTTAAAATCAGAAAAAGTGGGAAAAGAGAAACTGTACTTGAATCAAAAACTATTAGAAATATTAGAGAATAAAGAATAACAGCCCATAACAGCAACTATAAAAATTAGCTGTTCATTGTTTAAAATAGGCATTGTGGTGGCACAAACATTCGTTCATCGTATGAATATTTTTAGTAATAAGCCACCTTAGCCAAGCCATAAAACGTTGCATGCCCAAAATACCATAATCACTTTTTAGTTTATTTAAAAACAATAAAAACCCTTCTATTAAAAAGGTAAAGCATTCATAATTAAATTATAAGATTGAAGGCTATTGATAAAAAAAAGGAACAGCAATTTTATACATTTGCACCACCAACGTGCTAATAAATAAAAGTGATAGCTAAACCATGCTTTTCTATTTTACCGCATTAAAGGCTAAACGGGTACAATTAATAACATGCATTACCAACAAATTATTGTAGGACAAGGTTTAGCGGGCAGTTTACTTGCTCACCAACTGATAAAACTAAACCAACAGGTATTGGTAATAGACAATGGCAATGTTCATTCTTCATCGCGCATTGCAGCAGGCATGTTTACACCCATTAGTGGCAAACGCATGGTAAAATCGTGGATGGTAGATACGTTGTACCCAGAGGTAATAGCTACTTACAAAGAGCTCGAAAACCTGCTTGATGTGCAATTTTTAAACGACATTAACATACAAATGAGTTTTGCTAGCATTAAGGAGCAAAACGATTTTTACAGTGCGTTAAATGATAAAATTAACAAGTATGTTATTACCGAAACAACGCCTCACCAAGGCTTAAATGCTCCTTTTGGTGCAATTGAAATTACACATAGCGGCTGGTTAAACACGCTGTTATTTACCGAAGCTTTTAAAAAGTACCTCACTCACTTAAACAGCTTTTTACAAGAACAATTTGATTTTAGTGCGTTAACTTATCACGACCATAAATGGCATTACAAAAACCATACAGCTAACAGTGTGGTATTTTGCCAAGGGTATCAAAACAAAAACAACCCATACTTTAAACACATACCTGTAATTGACAACAAAGGCGATGTGTTTAAAATAAAAACCCCTGCTTTAAACAACCAAAAAATATACAAGCGTGGCGCTTATGCAGTTAATTTGTTTGATGATGTGTTTAAAGTGGGTGCTACTTACAAATGGGATAATGACGATACCACTCCTACTCCTGAAGGTTTTGCAGACCTAAAAGATAAAACGGATGTTTTAATAGATGGTAGTTATGAGGTATTGGAACACGTTGTAGGTATAAGACCAACCACCAAAGACCGCAGGCCCATTTTAGGAAAACACGAACAAGAACACAACATGTACCTGTTTAACGGACTTGGAAGTAAGGGTGTTTTAATAGCGCCATACTTCAGTAAAATAATGGCCGATTTTATATTAAATAATACAGTTATTGATAACGAAATTAGCACAAACAGATTTTAACATGATTACATTAAACTACAAAGAATACGGCAGCGGAGAAAAATACTTCATTATTTTACATGGCTTTTTAGGCTCTTTGGATAACTGGCATAGCTTAGCCACCGAATGGGGCAACCATGGTTTACATGTTTTTGTAGTAGATCAAAGGAACCATGGTAAATCGCCACATACATCAGCACACAGTATTCCTTTAATGGTGGGTGATGTGAAGGATTTTATGGAACAACACCACATTTCAAAATCATCCATTATGGGGCATAGCATGGGAGGCAA
This sequence comes from Bacteroidia bacterium, assembly GCA_044373765.1. Taxonomy (GTDB): domain Bacteria; phylum Bacteroidota; class Bacteroidia; order UKL13-3; family UKL13-3; genus UBA6183. The sequence continues at coordinate 5,853 of JBILPP010000046.1, read as the reverse complement.
AGTGGCCATGCAATTTGCATTAACTTATCCTGAGTTAACAGAGAAATTAATTGTTGCAGACATGGCTCCACGCCCTTATCGCAATGGTGCACACGATGATGTATTTAAAGCCATTAACAATGTTGATTTAAGCAAAGCGCAAACTCGTAAAGATGTGGAGCAAGCCATGGCACAATACTTGGGTGATTTTGGTACACGACAGTTTATTATGAAAGGCCTTGATCGTGCAGACGAATCTCATTATAATTGGAAGTTTAATGTAGATGTGCTTAAACGTGATTATGTGAACATTTTGCAGGAAATTTATTCAATGAATCATTTTAGTGGTGATGCCATGTTTATTAGAGGAGGCAACTCGCTGTATGTGCAAGAAAAAGATTTACCTGCTATACATAAATTGTTTCCTCACTACAAATTGGTTACGGTTGAAGATGCTGGTCACTGGTTACATGCCGATAAACCCAAAGTAGTATTTGAAGAAGTGATGCAATTTTTAGCATAACATAAAAAATACGTAGTAAATAAAATTAAATTTACCGCACATGAAAAGCTTCACCCTATTATTCATTCTTGTTTTTTGCAACATACTGCAAGCCCAAAATAATGAAATACTAACTGTTCCATACAATGGCAATACGCCAACCCCATCAAAACCAATTGATACCAATAATGAAGATTTGATCGCAATTAATGATACGCACTCAAAATTAATATTAGAGGCCTTTATGCCAATTAGCCTTCCCCAAGGGCAATTTAACGAGTTAAGCAATGGTATGTGGGGACTTGGTTTGGGAGGAGGAGTATTGTACAATCCATTTTCTAATGCAGTAAACACTGCTTTAATTCGCCCATATATTTTAGGATTACAGTTAGATTACACGTGGTTTTCCAGCACTTCTTCTCACTCAAAAACCACCTTCAACCAAAGGAATTTTGACGTTGAATATAAACTTAATACTGGTGCATTTAGTTTTGGTTACCAAGGTAAAATTGAGTTTTTTAATACTAAAATTTATCCTTTTATTGCTTATCAAGCAGGATTCAGATATTTTGAAGGGGTACAAAAAATAAAGTACACTGCTGAGTATGATGCGGACCAACAATACGCTCCGGCAGACGTGAGTGATAACATTAGTGGATCTTTTACCACTTATTTAGGCTATGGAGGAGGTCTTGGATTTGGTAAAGAGGCCCTGCGTGTTGAAATTAAAGTGATGAATCAAATGGGTAGCCAGGCGAGTTATATTGAACCCAATAGTGTGGTTGCTAATCCAAATAATACATTTACTTATACCAGAAAAAAATCAGCCACCAACATGGTTGTGCCGCAGTTAACCTTGTCGTTGCATTTTTAAAACAAAACAGCCCACCATAAATATAGCAGGCTGTTCAATTTTAGTTTCAAATAGTATTTTATTTTATTTTATTTTATTTCTACCGTTCTTGATTTCTTGATGGTAATCGGACCTATTTTTTTGATGGTGGTATTAACCTTGGTCTTTTTATCGTTTGAAATACTATCGGTTACAATTTCTTCTATTTCAATTTTAGTATCAGCAGTCCAATTGCTTCCATCGCAGGTTAAACATTCCACACCTTCATCAGTTACTTTTAAATACACGTAAGGAGTTTCCTCTAAATCCTCCACTTCTTTTTCTAGAATTTTATCTTTTATCATTTCCAGTGCCTCATATTGTACTTTAAGAATTGTTCCTGCAGGTATCCATAAGCCAAGTGTTAATTCTTGGTTTTTAAACGGCTCATTACCTAATCCAACACCATTATCTAAAATCACTTTACTGCTATCAACCACCAAATTTAATGAGGCTTTACGAGCCAATTGCTCGGCTTCTTCTTGTGTTTTACCCCACGATTCACGCTTTAATTTTACTTGCATAAGGTTGTTTGCAGATGTATTAATGGTTATGTGCGGCTCTTTAAACAACAACATGTCGTTTTGTATTTTCCAAGATACTTCTCCGTCATTTAAATGAAAATCAAATTCATCCACATCATCATCTAAAAAAGCAGGGTTTAATTTAATCAATAAGGTATCGTTAACTGCTAATTCTTGCTCATTGGTAATTAATATTACCTCATGTTTTATTTCACTACGGTACATGACCAATGCAACAACACTTGAGGCTATTCCCCCAAAGAAAAGTATGGTAGTAATCAACGTAATATACTTTGGTTTTTTATGGGTAATGAGTTGAAAAGCCAGGGCTGAAAAACTCAACAACACCGAAAATATGATGGCTATTATACCCCATTTGGCAAGCATTAAAATGGTATCATTAATCGTGATGGTGCGCACAAAATCAGAAAAATCGCCACTACCATTCATGCCAAAAGTTAATACCAAAAACAAAATACTACCAGGCAATACAATTACAAGCAGCACCAGTAAACCCGCAATAATGGTAACAACCTTTAATACGTTTTTTAACACAGGACTTGTTGTGGCTTTATTAGTTAGGTTTGATGTTGTATTGCGGATTTCACGTTCAATGTTATTGATATCGATACTGCTGCCACGCATTTGTAGCTTTTCAGCTGCGGTTTTGGCTTCAGGAATAATAATCCAAAGAATAATATAGGCCAATAAACCTGTACCAAAAGCAAAAAACGAAATTAAAAACACCACACGCATTACCACTTCACTCACGCCTAAATAAGCGCCAATACCAGAGCAAACACCACCAATCATTTTATCATCGGTGTTGCGAAATAATTTGCGCGAACTTGTTCCAGAAAACTGTGGCAATTCATCAGGACTAGCCTCAGGCATTATTACCCAAAGTATGAGGTATAAGAATAAACCTGAACCAAAAATGAAAAATGAAATTAAAAATCCAGCACGTGCGATAATGGGGTCGATGTTTAAAAAATTACCCAATCCACCACACACACCACTAATTACTTTGTTGTGCGGATCTCGTTTAAGTTTTTTAGGCACAACAGTATTTTGCGTGTTATTTTGGGTTGATGATTGGTTTGATGATTGCCTTTCCTCCTCCCCTTCCATTTGCCAAGGATTACCCATTACCGAAATAACATCGGCCACATCTTTTGATAAAATTACTGTGCTGTTATCCGTAATTTTCAATTGCAACAACTCCGCTATACGTGTCTCTATATCTGATATAATTTCGGCCGAACCTTCAGTACCCGAAAAGTGTTTATGCAAATCATCAATGTATTGTTTTAACTGCTCGTATGCAACTTCATCAATACTAATAATGATGCCGTTTAAGTTAATATTTACTACCTTATTCATAAGTTTATGCTAATTAAGGGGTTGTTTTTTTTTTATAATTTGGTTTACCGAGTCGGTTAGTTCGTTCCAGGTTATTTCCAACTCAATTAAAAAGGCACTGCCTTCCGTTGTTAATTGAAAGTACTTTCTGGGTGGCCCCGATTTTGATTCAATCCATTGGTAACTTAATAAACCTTCGTTTTTAAGTCGTGTTAACAATGGGTACAAAGTACCCTCTACCACAATTAACTGAGCTTGTTTAAGTTCTTCCAAAATATCGGAAGCATAAACTTCGCCCCGTTTAATAATGGCCAAAATGCAGTATTCTAAAATACCTTTTTTCATTTGGGCCTTCGAGTTTTCTACGTTCATGTTATGTTTTATTTAGGCTTACTTAATTTCCTCGCACTTCTTAGCTACAGCGTAGAAGTGTCTTTTCTAATTTCCTGTTCTCGATACACCCCGCGAGTACTCGGGGCACTCGAACAGACTATACATTCAACCAATCAACTATTCAACTTTTCAACTAATCAACTATTCCACATCCACGCAACAAAGGTAAATCAATAACAAGGTACTATGCAATACAAAGTACCTTTCATAAAACCATAACACTGATTATCAATAACATTATTTTTACAAATCTTACCTGATATTAAAATTAAGCCCTCATTTTTGTAACATGTACCTAAGTAACATGCAAAAAGTTTTACAACAAAACAGTTGGTTTTATTGGCCCTATTTCGTGCTGGTAAGTGTAGCGGCTGTAATTCAGGCCACTTACCACCAATTTGATATCAGTTTATGGGTAAACAGCCACCACCATTCTGCTCTTGATTTTATATTTAAGAACCTTACCCACCTTGGCGATGGCTTGTTTGCTGCTGTGGTGTGCGGCATTATTTTAGCGTTTTACCGTACCTATTTTTGGAGCAGCATATTTTGCGTGTATGTTCCAGCTATAATTACCCAAATTTTAAAACGGCTTGTATTTGCAAATCACTTACGCCCCGCTGCCAAAATGAGTGCATACACCCAATTGCATTATGTAGAGGGCATAACTATTCATACACAAAACAGCTTTCCCTCTGGGCATAGCACGGGGGCATTTGCATTGTTTTTATTTTTGGCGTTATTAATTCCAAACAAAAAATTGGGCATTGTATTTCTTTCACTTGCATTACTTGCCGCGTTTACGCGCGTTTATTTACTACAGCACTTTTTCGAAGATGTTTTCTTAGGTTCTGTTATTGCAGTAACTTGCACCACATTATTGTTTACTTTATTTGAAACCAAACGTGCAACAAAAAAATAACCTAATAAAAGTAGCCCTTTGGGGGTTATTGTTGTTTATGCCCTTTTTAGGCGCAGTACATTTGTTTGATTGGGACGAGGTTAACTTTGCCGAATCGGCCAGAGAAATGATGCTTACCCACGAGTACTTTAGGGTGCAAATAAACTTCTTACCTTTTTGGGAAAAACCACCTTTGTTTTTTTGGTTGCAAACAGCCAGTTATTATTTGTTTGGGATAAATGAATTTGCTGCTCGTTTTCCAAATGCAGTTTGTGGCATATTGGTGCTGGTAACTTTATTTAAAATAGGTAAAACACATTTTAATAGCCGCATTGCCACGCTTTGGGTATTGTTTACCACGGCCTCTTTAACTCCGCATTTATATTATAAAAGTGGCATCATCGATCCATGGTTTAACTACTTTATTTTTCTTTCTATATACCAACTCTTTTTGGCATTTATTACCTCAGAAAAACGCAACAAACATTTTGTATTGATGGGTATTTTTAACGGATTGGCCATTTTAACCAAAGGTCCTGTTGCATTACTGGTGTTGGGTTTATGCGGATTTGTATTGTGGGCTTTTCAAAAGTTCAAACCTTACTTTAACATCAAGCAATTGGTTATTGCTGTATTAATTATTGCAGGAATTACTTCGGTTTGGTTTATGGCCGAGTTGTTAAAAAACGGTCCAAAAGTATTAACCGATTTTATTGCTTATCAAATTGATTTATTTTTAAATCCTGTGGCAGGTCACGGACAACCTTGGTTCTATCATCCTGTGGTTATTTTCTTTGGTTGTTTTCCAGCATCAATTTTTGCATTAAAAGCATTTATGCTTAAGCGCAAAAATGACTCAATACAACAACAACAATTTAAGTTGGTGATGAACATTATGTTTTGGGTGGTACTGATTTTGTTTTCAATGGTTACTACCAAAATTGTTCACTACTCGAGCTTGTGTTATATACCGCTTACTTTTTTAGCTGCTTTTTATGCTGATGATGTGTTAACACGTGGTGTGAGTATATCCAAATTTAAAAGCATTTTGGTATTGATTATTGGTTTGATTATTTCTGCTGCGTTTGTGGTATTGCCTTTAATTGATAGCATTAAACAACACATCATACCATACATTAAAGACGATTTTGCAGTTGCCAGTTTAAATATAACCGGAGGTTGGAATGGTTTTGAATCGAGCATTGGTGCATTGTTTGGCATTATGGTGCTTATCTTTTTTATTCAACAACACCGTAAAAACACCATTGCTGCTTTATACAGTTTGTTAATTGCGTTTAGT
>JBILPP010000368.1:0-2526 GCA_044373765.1 Bacteroidia bacterium | reverse complement strand
AAATAATACGCAAAGGTAAAAAAGCAAAAAAGTTTAATGCTGCAAAAGTATTCGAAGAGTTAAGAACAAAATAAAACGCATTTCATTTTTCATCAAAAATCCCGTTAGTTCACTAGCGGGATTTTTTTATGCAATTTAATTTAGGGGCTTGCCCTCCGCTCCGCTTCGTGCCGGGCTTTCCGCGCTGCTGGGCAGCCTGCTTTAATCCCTAAGCCGGGCTTAACTATTGTAAAACAATTCACTTTCATTTTAACTTAGGCTTGCAAATAAGTAATTTAATAGCTTAATTGGTACTTGTATATAAACCCATTATCAACCCCAACATGAGCCAAACAATTGCACATCTTACGCAATTAATAGCCAACAAAACCATCATGGCAAAATTGGTTCTGCACGACAATCAAAAACGTATCGCACTATATTTTATCAATACCGCAACAATAAACCAATTGGTAAGGGCAATACCAGGAGCACGATGGAGCCGCACATTAAAAGCTTGGCACATAGCAGATGTTGATGCGCATCGTAATATGTGTAAATTAACACCAACAAATACCTATACCACTGCCACAAAAAATAACCACCAAATAAACGAGCAAACCCGCGAATTATTAACCAAGTATACCAATTGGATGGAGGTAAAACGCTACAGTAAAAGCACTATAGAAAGTTACACCAATGCTTTGTTGGTATTTTTTAGTTATTACCACCAGAAAAATACAGACCAAATTACCAACCAAGATGTAATGGATTTTAACACCCATTATGTGTTAAAGAAAAACCTGAGTGCAACTTATCAATCGCAATTTATAAATGCACTTAAACTGTTTTACCAAACAGTAAAAAACCACAAACTAGAAATAGAAAAGTTAATACGCCCAATGCAAGGCATTAAATTACCCAAGGTAATAAGCGAAGACGAAGTGGCTGCTATTATAAACGCTTGCCAAAACTTAAAACACAAAACCATGCTCAGTTTAATTTATAGCGCAGGCTTAAGAAGAGGCGAGTTACTTGGTTTGTTAAAAACAGATATAGACAGCAAACGCATGACCATAACCATACGCAATGCCAAAGGCATGAAAGACAGAAACGTACCCCTATCGCCAGTTCTACTTAATATGCTAAGAAAATATTACACTGAATTTAAACCTGATAAATATTTGTTTGAAGGACAATTTGGAGGACCATACAGCGCCCGAAGCTTGGATAAGATTTTGAAAACAGCAGCACATGTTGCAGGAGTTAAAAAGAATATTACTTTGCATATGCTAAGGCACAGTTATGCCACCCATTTATTAGAAGCCGGAACCAATTTGCGATACATACAAGAGTTGCTTGGCCACAAAAGCCCAAAAACAACTCAAATTTACACGCACGTGAGTAACGAACAATTGGGTAAAATAACCAGCCCATTAGACAAATTAAAATTAAATGAATAAAAATATTGTGCCCCTCATAATTGGTCAATTAGGTCATATAATATCCCCTAAAGGTCAATATTGTGCACCTAACAAACATTTCAATGGCACATATAAGTAAGTTATAAGCAAGCCTAAAAGACGACCGTGCAACCATCAATCGGACACCAAAACGACCAAACTTTTGACTTCCAAACTTACTTCCGGACGACCTTAACTCGGTTGACAATTTCGCTGTAACTTGCACCGACCTGACCAGTTTGCCGACACTCAAGCCAATACAAGGTTTTAAAAATTTTCCCACCGCACATTTTAAAAAATAATTTTAGCCAGCCCGCATTGGCACATTTGGGGTTTGCCCCTTCACACAAGCCGACACACAGGCAAACCCCAAAAGAGCCAATTTCCCACCGCACCAGATGATTTTCGTCATATTTTAAAGTTTTCTCAAAAAAACTTGCAGGTATAAATAAAATAGAACTATCTTTGTGAGCGAATATTCACTTACTTAAAAATATAAACAAGATGAACGGTAAAAACAACATTGCAATAGGCTTCCTGACAATGGGGCTTTTTATGGCTTACGGCTTTCTATTAATCTACCTGCGAGACTTTGCTCCGGGTAAAGAAGAATGGGTAAACTCATACAGCATAGGAAAGCATTTTGAAAGCAGACTGGCTCACGTTCACGGGAACTTGTTTGCCTTTCTAAACATCCTAATTGGTTATCTGCTCCTACATTTCAGAGACAAACTCCAAAACGTGAAAGTCATTTCTTGGTTGGCACTTACTGGATTGTTAATGCCAATAGGAATACTAACAGAGGTGTATTTTGGTTTGCCTCCTGCTTTAGTATTAATCGGAGCAATTGCAATGACAGCTTCGGTAATTTGGTTAGGTGTTGCCTTTTTGAAAATGAAATCTGTCACTCAATAAATCATAAACTCTAAAATAAATAAAGATGAAAAAAATAAATGCAATTGGTTTACACCAAGACAAAGCCGAAGAACTGGCAAATAAATTAAACGAGTTACTCGCAAACTATTCAATTTTTTATCAAAACACAAGAGGCTTTCACTGGAACATTAAAGGTGAAAAGTTTTTT
>JBILPP010000367.1:0-2527 GCA_044373765.1 Bacteroidia bacterium | reverse complement strand
TTCATCGTTGCAGGTATTACAGTCCGCACAATTGTTTTCCTTCAGGTTCTCTCCCACCCCAATTGCACTTATTTTATTTACCGGTACACCTTTTTGGATAAAATAATTCTTGGCACTTTCAGCACGTTTATTTGATAATGCCAAATTGTATGCCTCAGAACCACGACAATCAGTTGATGCTATCATGTTAATTTTGGCAGTTTTATCCTCGTTCCATTTTGCTAACACTTCATTAAAAGATGATAAATCGGAAGGCAAATTGCTGCTGTTAAATGTAAAATAAGCACTAGTAACTAAAAAAGTTTTGCCGCTTAATGCATCAGATGATGACTTATCTTCTTCTACTTTTATGGTAACCTTTTTAACTGCAACCTTTTTTAAAGTAGGTTCTACTTTTGCTAATGGAACTAAAGCTGTATCTTTTTTTGGCAATACGTTTTTTACGAGAGAAGTAGATTTTACCACATCCTTTTTAACCGTAAGTTGTTTTGTTTGATTATTTATTAAAGCAGGTTCAACTTTGGCTAATGCGACTTTTAGTGAATCTGCTAAAGGAACATAAACCTTAATAGGTGTTGGTATATAATTACTATTAAAATAGTATACCTTATCAATGCCATTTTCACTATCTCTATTGGATGATAAATAACCAGTCATTCCATCCTTGTCAGCAATGTACGCTATATCATCTTTACTGCTGTTGTATGGCTTACCTATATTTTGCGGATTTGAATAGGTTACATCATTACTTATGGCGGTGACAAAAATATCATATCCACCAAAGCCTAAGTGACCTTTAGATGAAAAGTATAATTTATCACCCAATAAAAATGGAAAACCCTCTTGCTCGGTTGTATTCACTTTTTCGCCTAAATTAATAGGTGTAGTCCAAGTACCATCGCCATTACGTGTTGCTTTGTAAATATCCAATCCTCCATATCCTCCGGGCATATCGCTTACAAAGTATAATGTGTTTCCATCTGAACTTATGGTAGGATGAATATGATTGTAGTTCTTATCATTAAAAGGCAATTCGGTAATAATTGAAAACTTGCCATTTTCTAATTTACTGCTGTATAACCGCAGGTTACTTAGACCATCTGCACTGGTTTGCCCGCTACCAGATTTTCGTACTTCTCCTTCTTTAACCTTGGCCCCAGTAGCAGTAAAATATAGCGTTTCACCATCTGAAGATAGACAAGGAGAGCCTTCGTTAAAGGGGAAATTAATATCACTTACCACATCATCTCCTTGTGTAAACGTTACAGAATCTATTTTGGTTATAAATGCTAAATCAAACAACGTGGTAAATTCGTTGTAGGTGGTGTCTTTCGCATGAGCATAAATCAATCCATTATCAAAAAAACAATAACCTAAACTTTGTCCACTAACATCAACATTAGTTACCCCTACAAAAGTTTTTGCCCTTACCGAATCTTTGTTTTTAATAGCCCAATTTAATGAACGTAATAAAAATGAGCTGTAGGAATCAGCCTTTTTAATCGTGTTGTAATAGTTGAATTGATCGAGGGCTTTATTGTATTTACCCTGTATTTTAAGTAAATTACCATAATCTAAATACACATTAGGGTTGGCCTTTTTATCACCCAACAATACCAACTCTTTAAATTTCGCCTCGGCACTTGAATATTGGAACGTGTATAGATAACTATAAGCAAGCCTTTTTAAAATATGGGCTTCATTTTGAGTGGTACGGTTATTTTTCAATGCAAACTCATACTCCTTAATGGCCTCTTTAAATTGAAAAAAATCATAGAAAACATTCCCATTTTCTAAACTCTCCTGAGCATATAAATTTGAGTGAAATGTTGATATAATTCCAAATAAAACAACTAATAAACGAATATTCTTTTTCATAATCATTGGGCGGTTAATGTGGTTAAAATATCTTCAATATATTCTCTTGTATTGGCTAAGCGAGGCACCTTATGTTGGCCACCTAGTTTACCATTTTTCTTCATCCAATTGTAGAATGTCCCACGAGAAACTGCCTGCACTTGAGGCATAACCATGGCCATATCTTTATATCGTTTGGCTTCATAATCACTATTGGTTTGTTTTAAAAAACTGTCTAATGTAGCCGTAAAAAAATCAATATTATCTGGAGCTTGCTCAAACTCTATTAGCCATTGATGGGTGCCAATTGTTTCCGATTCGAAATGCACGGGAGCTGCTGTGTAATCAATTACTTTTAAATTAAGTGCTGTACAGCATTGTGAAATGGCATAATCAGCATTTTCTATTACCAACTCCTCTCCAAAGGCATTAATGAAATGCTTGGTTCGCCCTGTAATTTTAAAACGATGAGGATATAACTGACTAAACTTGACAGTATCGCCAATAATGTAACGCCACAAACCTGCATTTGTGCTTATTACCAAGGCATAATTTTCATTTGGTTTTACTTCATCAATTGTATAGGTTATTGGATGATCTTTACCATATTCACTCATGGGCATAAACTCATAAAAAATACCGTAATCCAACATCAAAAGCATGTCGTCCC
>JBILPP010000366.1:0-2548 GCA_044373765.1 Bacteroidia bacterium | reverse complement strand
TGCAAAGCGAACTCGAGCAGGCTAAACTTTTTTGAAGCAAACTAAAATATGGAAGTTAGCAATTGAAACTAAATCTAGCGTCTTCCTTAGAAAGAAGATAAGAGATGGGTGTTTAGAAATAATTTCGAAATTAGAAGCACGAAATCCGAAATAGTTACGCTGAATATTTTTTCGAAATATCGAAACGCAATTTAGCGGAGCTAATACAGAATCTTGAATGAAGAATATTGAATTCAACTAGTCAATCAATTAGCCAATCAATTATTCAACTAGCCACAAAAAAAATCCCGCTCTTGCGAACGGGATTTTTAATCTTTTGTTAAAGTAGTAATTACTTAACTTTAGCTTGTAAGCCAGCACCAGCTTTGAATTTAACAACCTTTTTTGCTGGGATGCTAATTTCTTTACCTGTTTGTGGGTTACGACCTTTACGAGCTGCACGCTTAGTTACAGAGAAAGTACCGAAACCTACTAAAATAAGTTTGTCACCTTTCTTCAAAGCGCCTTGTGTTGCAGCCATAAATGAATCTAAAGCAGCAGCAGCTTGAACCTTTGTTAATTTCGCATCATGTGCGATTTTGTCGATTAAATCAGACTTGTTCATAGTTGATAATAATTAAAGTGTTTGTTGTTTTACCATAACAAACTTAGCAACAATGCTGAATAAAACAAGTACCTGCGTAGGTTTTTTGGTATTTTTTGTGAATTAGATTTTAACAGGTTTTCAACAATATCAGGGTTTCACGTCTTTTGCCCCATTAATCACACTACCTTTTGTACGCTGAAACCACAGTATTAACAAGGCTCTCGTCACTTTTTTCGGGTAACTCGATAACCACCTCACTTTGGGCATAAAACGATGCCCTTTCGGTTAATTTATGGGTAATAAATTGCAATAACTCGTCACCTTTAAGTCCTTTAACTAAGGGTCTTGGCCTTTTTGCACGCACCAATCGGCTATAAATAAATGTGGGCTCAGCTTTTAAATACACTGTAAGCCCCTCCTTTTTCATAAACGACATGTTATTGTGGTAACAAGGCAAACCTCCTCCTGTGGCAATTACATGTGGCTTTTCATTAGGTACATTCCTCAACACCTCAGCTTCAATTTCCCTAAATACAACTTCACCCTTCTCTGTAAACAATTGTTCTATGGAATTATTAGTGCCTTGTTCTATCAACTTATCAGTGTCTAAAAATGGCATAGATAACGCCCTAGCCAACCTTTTACCAAAGGTGGTTTTACCAACAGCCATAAATCCTATTAAGTAAATGTGCATATTAAAATGGCTGCCCATTGATGAGCAGCCATCATTTTATTTTCTAATTCCTCTTGGACCAACTTTACCTTCCATGTATAGTTTTACTTTCTCGAAGGTTGGTATTCCGTATGCACTCCACTTTTTAATCACTACATTGTCTTTCATCAATAGTAAACCCGGATTACTGCGCACCATCGATTTAAGTGGCGTAACATCCATGTTATAATAACTAAAGGCAAATTGATGTTCGTGGCGATAGGGTTCCACCTCTGTTAACGTGGTATTTGTTAATGCCCAAAATGGAATACCTGCAAGCGCACAATCATTGGCTAATTGCGCAATTTGTGGCTCAATACCCGTTCTAGATTTCAAAATATTGGTTTGAACCAAAATCATCCTAAATCCTTTTTGCATCAATAACGTATCGGTATAGTCTTGCCCACTTACATCAAACAATTTAAAATCATGTATAGGTGCTTTATCACCTTCTACAATCACTTTATCTATCCTGTCAACAAACTTATAGGTGTCATCAACATTGCCTACCTCATTCACGCCAAATTCAAACTGTTTGCCATCTTTTTCGTAAATAAATACCATGGCAACTGAGTCGCGTTTGGCATCAGGTGGTAATGTCATTAATTGGCCAATATCATTGCCCACTTTATATGGCAAGAAATCTATTTTAGGCAAAAACATGTAGGTGTTAAAAGTAAAAAACGTAATTACCAATAGCGATACGCCAAGCGCTATGCTAAGAATAGTTTTATTAGCCACAATGGGCTTGATGTGTTTTTGTCCGATAAACATAATTAGAATAAACACCAACAACAGCACATCTTTTAAGAATGATTCAACTGGCTTTAATTTTATGGCATCACCAAAACAACCACAATCTGTTACTTTATTAGTTATGGCACTGTAACCTGTTAATAGTGTAAAAAACACAATCATCAATAGCAGTAACCACATGTTTAATCTGGTGTAAGCACCAATTAACAATGCAATACCTACCATAATTTCGAAAATACAGATAAACATGGCCATGCTTACTGCATAATCAACAAAAAAGTGCATGTTAAAAATTTCGAAATACTCTACCAGTTTATAACTAAAACCTATGGTATCATTGGCTTTTATAAGTCCTGAAATAATGAACAGTACACCAACTAAAATTCGGCTTATTTGAGTTAATATTTTCATGTGTTGTAATATGTTGTTAAAAGTAATTCACACCATTACGTGAATCAATAATTGAATAAACTTAATTTATAAATAATAGTTTT
>JBILPP010000365.1:0-2553 GCA_044373765.1 Bacteroidia bacterium | reverse complement strand
GTGCGTTTTTCTAAAAATGCTTGTGTTCCTTCTTTAAAATCTTCGGTGCCAAAGAAGTTACCAAACTCGTTAATCTCAACATTATTGCCATCCATTTTTTTATCGTAATGTGCATTGACACAACGAACAACAGACGCAATGGCCAGAGGTGCTTTGGATTTCACTTTATTTAAAATTTCTTCACATTTAGCCATAAGTTGGTCTTGTGGTACCACGTGGTTAACCAAGCCAATTCTGTATGCCTCTGCTGCATTTATAACATCGCCAGTAACCAGTAACTCTAATGCGCGACCACGACCTACCAATTGAGCTAGGCGTTGCGTGCCTGCATAACCTGGTACTAAACCTAAATTAACTTCAGGTTGACCGAACTTGGCGTTTTCCGCAGCAACTCTAATGTGGCATGCCATGGCTAATTCACAACCTCCTCCTAATGAAAATCCATTAACCGCTGCGATAACTGGTTTAGGGCACTTTTCTATGGCATTTAAAACACCGTGTCCATCTGCACTCATGCGTGTGCCTTCTTCTACATTGAAGTTAGCAAATTCGGCAATATCAGCACCTGCCGCAAAAGCTTTAGCACCCGCACCTGTGAGTATCACACCTTGTACTTCTTTGTTTTCGTAAATTGCGATTATGGCTTCTTTTATATCTTTAAGCGTTTGTATATTCAACGCATTCAATTTGGTTTCTCTGTTTATGGTCAAATATAAAATACCGTTTTCTATGCGAGTTGTGATGTTTTCACTCATTGCTATTGTGCTCATTTAAATTTAAATATTTTAGTATTAAAACTGTCTGTTTTGGGCAACCCAAATTTTAATATAATCAGAAATCTCACTGGTGTGTGCTCCTGGAGCAAATAATTTGCCAACTCCAAGTTTCGATAATTCAATCATGTCTTCATTGGGTATGATGCCACCACCGGTAACTAACACGTCATTTAAACCTTCTTTTTTTAACAATTCCATAATGCGCGGAAAAACGGTGTTGTGCGCACCAGATAAAATACTTACCCCTATCACATCAACGTCTTCTTGTAATGCAGCTTGTACCACCATTTCTGGTGTTTGGCGAAGACCAGTGTAAATAACTTCCATGCCAGCATCTCGCAAAGCTGTGGCAATCACTTTGGCTCCTCTGTCGTGTCCATCAAGACCAACCTTGGCAACTAAAACGCGTATGGGTCTGTTCATTTAATTAATTGTGTTTGATGTTAGTTTTTTAAGCTTAATACTATGGTTGCTTTTTAATTCTTTGTTTACGTATTGTACAAAATTTGCATCGTGCATTTCATATACAAAAACCGAATCTTTGTTGTTGTTTAAACGAAGGAATTTAGGTTTAAAAAACTTTTTCAAATCAGTATTTCTACTTTCGTCTACTGCTGGGTAAATGGTTAATGATTTTTTATCAACCACATGTACCATACAATTCCAATAGTCTGGGTCTTCATTATCTTTATTAGACAATACAAAATATTTATTTTGTACCAACGATAAAACTTGATTACTGCTTAATGGTTTTACTTCCGTTTTACTACTGTCTTTTATGATTACTGATGTTTGGGTAATACTATAAAATAGGGTATCGGTGTTCATGTTTTTTTTACCTACTATACCTGATGGTACAACTAGGTAATAAGTTCCAATCATTTGTTCGGGAAAAACAAGTTGCGCCTCCCCTGGATAACGATCAAACTTACCCATGGTGCAACTTGATATTGCTAAAACAAATAATATGGAAAACGTATTTTTCAATCTTGTTTCTATGGTTTGTTAATGTTACTTAATGCATATTGTAGTCTTGCAATAGTCACCTCTTTACCAAGTAAAGCCGCCATTTCAAAAATTGGGGGGCCACCTGCCACACCACTTAAACAAACGCGTAACAATTGTAAAAAATCCTTGTTACTCACTTCATTTTTTGATAATGCTTCGTTGTAACTTGCTTCAAATAATGTGGCATCGAACGCTTCATTACTTTTAACTAATTGAATCAAGTCTGCAAGAACCAAAGGGCTTTTCTCGTTCCAGCGTTTGGCAATAACCGCTTCATCATAAATAGTTGGTTCTACAAAGAAGTAAACGGCAATTTCCCATAACTCTTTAATAAAACTAATTTTCTCTTTTATTAAACCACATACCTTAGTAATGTATTCATCACTAAAGCTAAGGTTATGGGCCAATACATCTTTTTTAAGTGATTCGGCTAAAACGTTATCTGGTGTGTGGCGAACATATTGTTGGTTAAACCACTTGGCTTTATTTTGATCAAATTTAGCACCTGATTTACTTACACGGTCTAATGTGAATGCTTGAACCAACTCTTCGCGGCTAAAAATTTCTTGTGTTGTGCCAGGGTTCCAACCTAAAAAGGCCAATAGGTTCATAACAGCTTCTGGTAAATAGCCACTTTCGCGGTAGCCGCTACAAACTTCTCCTGTTGCTGGATCTTTCCATTCTAAAGGGAATACAGGGAAACCTAACCTATCGCCATCACGTTTGCTTAATTTACCATTACCTTCTGGTTTTAATAAAAGTGGTAAGT
>JBILPP010000364.1:0-2554 GCA_044373765.1 Bacteroidia bacterium | reverse complement strand
GAATATCTTGCCTGCTTAATCCAAGTGGATATTCAGCAATTTTATTCCATAATGCAAATGGACACGAAGTATCTTTCATTAGCCATACACCTTGTGGGCCACATATTGGTTCTATTCGGGGAAATTGCACTTCGTATTTTTCTAAAGTACATTTATTAAATAATATTTCTACTCTTGGCATTGGCGGAAAAACGGCAGAGTCCCATCCTGCCTTTGGCAAAGCCAACCTTAAGTACTTATAAACGGTGTCAGTGCAACCAATTAAAGTATCTCTTACAATAAGACTTACGTTATAACACCTTTTGTTGGGAAACTGGTAATGGTGTTTTACCATTACTGAATCGGTACTATAACGGCAATTTTGGTTAACGTTTATACCGAGTTTAGTGTTTGTTGTACAAGGTGGTGCAAACCCATCATCAAAATCCCATAAATAAGTGAGGTTACTGTTGGCGTAATAACAATTCCCATCCTTAAATGCCAGTCTTACGGTATCAGACGAATTACATTGAATATGTCTTTGAACTTCAGTGGTTGTATCTTCTATAATGGCTTTTGGGCCATATACAGTTACAGTGGTATCAGCTAAAAATGAGCAACCATAATAATTGAACCTTAATATAATATAGTAAACACCACAAGATGGCATCTTAATGTAGTTGATTTCTTTGCCAGAACTATCAATTTGATAATAGTCTTCAGGTTTTACAATCGACCACGCAAACGCCAACCTATCCTCTACTTTAGTTTTATTATCGAAGGCAAACTCGTTAGAATTATAACACTGTTTATTAATTGGTTTTATGTGAATGATTGGATCAGGAATAAAGGTTCGTACAAAACTTATTTTATCGGTAGTATCCTTACAACCATTTTTATCTTTTATAATTAATTGCGGATAAAAAATAGTGTCGCCATTGTAGGTGTAAAAGAATTTTTTATACGCAGTATCATTGGTTCGGGTTTGAATTTGTCCATCCCCAAAAATCCAAGTGGATTGCAAACCAATTGTATCTACAAGACTCGAGTTCCTGAACTCCACAACAGTTTGTCCGCATCGCATATCTTGTACAAATGTCATATCAGCAGTAATCTTGGGGTATACAACAACTGTATCTACCAATTGAGCAACACAACCATTGGTATCTTCTACTTCAAGAACAACCAGGTAATTATTTCCATTTGCATCGGTATAACTGTGCGAAAGTTGATTACTAAACGGTGCATTGTTGTTTTCAAACGCCCCATCACCATAAATCATGGTTCTTCTTTTTATGGGTGCATTACTGGCTCCAGAAACAGACAAGTCGTTAAATTCAAACCTGTTTTGATTAAAGCACTGCGTATCGTTTGGGTTGATGGCGTAGTTTGCTATGGGTTTGGTAAAAACCCTTATTTGTACTGGTGGGGCATCACAAAATGTACCACCAATTTTATAAACCCTTAAATTAACGGTATAGTTTCCTGCTTGAGGATACTGGTATGTAGGTGTTGATTGGTTGCTGGTGCTATTATCGCCAAAGCTCCATAAATATGCCGAATCTGTTGCCGATAAAGGTGAACGACTAAAAGTAATGGTTGAGCCTACACAAATTTTTTGGGCATTAGGTATAATGTTACATGATTGTGCTTTTAATGCCCAATCACTTGTTAAAAAAAACAATAACGCTAAACCATAGTATTTCACTGAGCGAAATTTACGCAATACAATTCTAAATAAATTATTAATAACTGTACCCATTCTTATTTAAGCTTAGTATCTGTATCTTTGCGTTAATGAGCAAATCAGTAGCATTTTATACATTAGGCTGTAAATTAAACTTTTCCGAGACCTCAACCATTGGCAGGCAATTAACCAACGAGGGATTTAAAAAGGTGCAATTTGAGGCAGGTGCAGACGTTTATGTAATAAACACCTGCTCTGTAACCGATAACGCAGATAAAAAATGTAAAAAAATAGTAAACGAAGCTTTGCGCCATAACCCCAATGCATTTGTTGCCATAATTGGGTGTTACGCTCAATTAAAACCAAAAGAAATTGCCCGCATACCGGGAGTTGATTTGGTATTGGGTGCTGCAGAAAAATTTAACATCAACGAGTATTTAACGAATACAACCAAAAAAGAAGTTGCCGAAATTAAAGACGGTAAAATAAAAGAGGTATTGGATTACCATAGCTCCTACTCTATTGGCGACCGTACGCGTACCTTTTTAAAAGTACAAGATGGTTGCGATTATTTTTGTTCCTTTTGTACCATTCCTCTGGCACGTGGTGCAAGCCGTAGTGATACCATTGCCAATGTGGTTAAACAGGCCGAAGAAATTGTGGCAAGCGGTATAAAAGAAATTGTACTTACGGGCGTAAACACGGGCGATTTCGGGGCTAATACTGGCGAAAACTTTTATCAATTACTACAAGCTTTAGAAAAAGTAGAAGGATTAAAACGCTTACGTATATCATCCATCGAACCTAATTTATTAACTGATGAGGTAATTGAGCTTACGGCCAAATCAAGTGTAATTGTTCCGCATTTTCACATACCCTTACAAAGTG
>JBILPP010000362.1:0-2558 GCA_044373765.1 Bacteroidia bacterium | reverse complement strand
TTGCATGTTGTACTCAATCGCTTCAAACAACTTAGCCGATTCTTTTATGCGGTAAATACCTACTAAAGCTAAATTACTTTTAGGGATTGTGGGTTTTTCTACCAATCTCTTAATCGTACCATCATTATTCATTTCGGCCACGCCAAACAAGCGAGGGTCATCCACTTTCTTAACACACAGGGTGGTTTGAGGTTGGGCAATTAATTTACCAATATTTACATCGGCAATGGTATCACCCAAAACAATTAGTAACTCATCATTTTGCAATTGTTCCTTAGCCAACCAAATGGCATGTCCAGTTCCTTTTCCAGTGGTTTGAATAACAAAATGGGAGTTAATATTAGGATAATTTTTGGTAATGTAGTTTTCAATTTTATCACCCATGTAACCAATAATGAAAACATATTCTGTTATACCCGCTTGTTCAAGTGTATCTATAATATGGCCAATAATGGGCTTACCAGCTATAGGAATTAACGCCTTTGGTTGTGTATGGGTATGAGGACGAAGACGTGTACCAATACCTGCTACCGGAATTACTGCTTTCATTTGATTAGTTAAATAATGTAATTTCTTTAAAAAGAAAGTGTCAAAGTTAGTGGTTTCACTTTTGCATTCAAGCAGAAATACTAAATTGCGCCTGCTAAAAATAAAATAATGAAACGCGACACAATAATTTTTGATTTAATTAACGATGAATTAAACCGTCAAGAACACGGTATTGAGCTTATTGCTTCAGAAAATTTTGTTACCAAACAGGTAATGGAGGCAATGGGTAGCGTATTAACCAATAAATATGCCGAAGGCTTACCAGGCAAACGTTATTATGGCGGCTGTGAGGTGGTTGACAAAGTAGAGCAATTGGCCATTGATAGGTTAAAAGAATTATTTGGAGCAGCTTGGGCAAACGTTCAGCCGCATAGTGGTGCGCAAGCCAATGCCGCTGTTATGCTAGCTTGTTTAAATCCTGGTGATGCTATTTTAGGGTTTGATTTATCTCATGGAGGACATTTAACTCACGGATCACCTGTTAACTTTTCGGGTAAATTGTATGCTCCAAACTTTTATGGTGTAGAAAAAGAAACTGGTTTAATAGATTATGATAAAGTAGAAGCAAAGGCCCTTGAGGTAAAACCTAAACTACTTATTTGTGGTGCATCTGCATATAGTCGTGATTGGGACTACGCACGCTTACGTAAAATTGCAGACAGTGTTGGTGCATTATTGTTAGCTGATATTGCACATCCTGCAGGTATGATTGCTGCGGGCATACTAACCAATCCATTACCACATTGCCATATTGTAACATCTACAACGCATAAAACATTGCGCGGACCACGTGGTGGAATTATTATGATGGGTAAAGATTTTGAAAATCCATGGGGATTCAAAACACCTAAAGGAGAAGTAAAGATGATGAGTGCACTATTGGATGCAGCCGTGTTCCCGGGCACACAAGGTGGGCCTTTAGAACATGTTATTGCCGCTAAAGCCATTGCTTTTGGTGAGGCATTAACACAGGAGTATAAAGATTACATGAAACAAGTGCAGGTTAATGCACAAGCCATGGCAAAAGCATTGGTTGAGAAAGGATACCAGATCATTAGTGGCGGTACCGATAACCATTTAATGTTAATTGACTTGCGAAATAAAAACATTAGTGGTAAAGCAGCCGAAAACGCATTGGTAAAAGCAGACATTACTTTAAATAAAAATATGGTTCCATTTGATGACAAATCGCCATTTGTTACCAGCGGAATACGTATTGGTACAGCTGCCATTACCACGCGTGGATTAAAAGAACAACATATGACCGAAATAGTAGAGTTGATTGATGAGGTAATTATGAATCATGAAAATGAATCGATATTAACTAGCGTAAGTTCACGTGTTAAAGTAATGATGAAAAACTTCCCGTTGTACAACTAATTATTTAGAATCAGATAATATAAAAAACGCGCGAAATAAAACTTCGCGCGTTTTTTGTTACCTACAATATAAAATAAAATAGGCTGCCCATGGGCAGCCTATTTTATTTTGTAAAAAATTTAAATTAACTATTTTAAGGTACGCTTTACTTCCACAATTTCGTATGCTTCAATCATATCGCCCACTCTAATATCATTAAAGTTATTGAAATGCAATCCGCATTCATAACCATAAGCTACTTCTTTCATATCATCCTTAAAGCGTTTTAAAGAGGCTAACTCTCCTGTATGAATTACAACACCATCGCGTATAATACGTACTTTAGAGTTACGGAATATTTTACCTTCAGTAACATAACATCCAGCAACGGTTCCCACTTTGGTAATTTTAAACACTTCACGTATTTCAACATTACCAGTAATTTTCTCTTCTACCTTAGGAGCTAACATACCCTCCATTGCATCTTTAATCTGCGCAATAGCATCATAAATAATACTGTATAAACGAATATCAATTGCTTCAGATTCGGCTAACCTACGCGCTTGTGGCGAAGGACGAACCTGGAATCCTATAACGATTGCATCTGACGCTGAAGCCAACAACACATCACTCTCCGAAATTTGACCAAC
>JBILPP010000363.1:0-2558 GCA_044373765.1 Bacteroidia bacterium | reverse complement strand
ATGCAACAATTATTGGCTAAACATTATCAAATTTTAAATGAGCCTTTTCAAGAACCAAAATAAGGACTTCGAAAAAAAGTTGAAGCATCAACTAGACGAGACAGGGTTTAAACCCTCTGAATCGTTGTGGAGTAATATTGACCAAGAAGTAAATCGTCCATTATTTGAGGAAAAAATTAATGGGAAAATTGGTAACTATAAACTTAATCCGAATAAAGAAACCTGGGAAAAAATAGTAGCTCAAATCCCATTGGAACCTAAAGGCAAAAACAATAAAAAATATTTATGGATATCACTGTCGGTAATATTATTTATTGGCTTAAGTGGAGTAGGATATTTGACAAATCGCATAACAACTCCGTTAACTGAAGTTAAACCAAAACTGGATAAATCTGAATTAGTTACTGAAGCCATTACAATTGCTACATCATCAGAAAAAAATATTGAAGTAAGGGTTAATAAAAAAGTTGAGGAAAAAGGAAAAATAAAAACTAATTCAGTGCTAGAAAAACTGGAACAAGAGCATAAATCAGTTATTCATACTAAAACCAAATACAATAAAAAATCAAAAAGCAAACAATATATCGCTCAGATTAATCCGGCCTTCTTGCTTCATCATGATTATTTAATGAATGCCAATAAACCATCAAAAGAAAATAACCCAACGATAAACCATACAATAGAACTAAACAATGAAGCAGGTATGGATAATGGACTTAAAAAAAATAATCATGTAACCATTTCGGTTAAACCACGATTAAATGCTGACAAAACACAGCCAAACTTAAGCGATAATAAAGCGCAAACAAACGAACAAGAAATTAGCACATACCATCAACCCAATAAAACTATAGATTCTTCTGACACTCCTAAAATAGCAAGACATATTATTCCAGCGATACACGATAGTGTAACAAGCCAAATAAAACCATCGATTAATGATGATGCTAATATTCCTTCAAAACTATCTTTAAGTGTAATGATTGGTGCTCATTTTAGTCAAATGCAATTGAATGCAGTAAGATCAGATCTTAGAGAACACGTGGCTCTTCGTAATCAAATAGAATCTGCTAAAATTGATTGGAGTGGTGCATTTTTATTAGATTATGAATGGAACAAACTATTGATATCTAGTGGTATTCAATTTACTCATTTTAGCATGGGCATGACATATGGAACAACGCAGGCAACACAACCTCCAAAATATGAGGCTAATAGCCAAGTAGCAACAAACGATTCAGTTACAGCAAATGGAATAAACAATACACGTATTAAATATAGTTGGAACGAAATTCCCTTATTAATTACATATAGGTTTACACCGCACAAACGATTTGGAATTGAAGCTAAAGTTGGATTAAGTTATGCTTTTATAAGCACCATTGATGCTGCTTTAGTAGGCCAAAATAATGTAGGCGTATTGGTAATAAAAAATAAAGAATCGTTCCCCTTTATAAAAAACAGCATTTTTGCACAAGCATACTTAGGAATAGCATATCAAATTAATCAAGCAATTATGATTACTGCTGCGCCTTATTTACGTTATAGTTTAAACAGCATGACCGATAATAAATATTCAGTGAAGCAACATCCGTATATGTTGGGTATAAGTATTGGATTGCGCAAGCATTTCTAAAACGTTAGCTTAAAGCAATCAAACTAGATCTAGACAAAACTCAATAAGATTTACCTTTGTAATAACGATTGAAACACTGATTTGATAGATTAAAAGACCGAATTACCGAAGCTGACTTGTTTCTGAATTCAATAAAATAAAGAGTATCCAATATAATATACTATTGTACCCGTTGAATTGTCATAGCAAAAAGGGCATAAAAAAAGGTCTCGCATGCGAGACCTTTTTAATATATTTTAATTAAAGCGTTTAATTATTGATTGGCAGGCGCAGTGGTTGGAGCAGCATCACCGTTTGCTGGAGCAGTTTGAGCAGGTGCTGGAGCAGCAAGTGGTGCTGGAGCCGTGGTGTTCTCAATTTGATCTTTTATGCGACTTTCTGGAGCATCTGTTTCGCTACTAACTGAAGGACGTACGAAGTTGCTTGCTAATGAAAACACAATAAGTACTACTGCTAAAATCCATGTAGCTTTTTCGATAACATCACTGCTTCGTTTAGCTCCCATAATTTGATTTGGCGATGCAAAGTTCGCTGCAATTCCTCCACCCTTTGGATTTTGAATTAATACTACAAGTGTTAGCAAGATGCACACTAAAATGATGATGATTGAAAATACTGTATACATGGTGATTAGTCTTTTAGTTCTGTTTTAATTTTTTGTATAAGGCTCGCAAAATAAGTCATTTTGCTTGGATATAACAAACATAATTTTTCGTATGCCTTGATTGCCTTTTTGTGATTACCCTGTTTATAAAATAAATTAGCAAGTGTCTCTGTAACAAGCTCCTCATCCTCTTCTACACTTTGCCGTGCCATGTTTACTGGATTAAAAAACTCCGCTTTGGGGCGACTAATACTTGGATTTTCTTTAACAAATTTATCTAAAATACCCTGAAAATCGTTCACATTACTCTTAGCAACA
>JBILPP010000360.1:0-2560 GCA_044373765.1 Bacteroidia bacterium | reverse complement strand
GTATAAATCAAGTAGGTCGCTTTAGTAAAGCTTCTATTGATTAATGTGGGTTAAAAGTTCAACAACGGAGCAGATTCTTCAGCAATCTTCGATGTTAAATCTTCTTTGCTATCAGATTTTTTGTTGCTACCGTTTCCGTTTGTTACGGTTTTTACCTTGTTAAATTCACCTAAGCCAAAAACCTCATACTTGTTTTCTTTTAAAAACATACCTAATGCAATGGCTTGTTTAATGTTGCCAATTTGTACGTCAATTTCAAACTCATCATTAATCATTGGACGAGGAGAAATAGTGAAAATAACTTTTTGATCCATTAAGTAATCAAACAAAAATGCAGTAGTTTTTCTCTTCGCTAGTACGGTTACTTTTTCTTCCATTATATGGTAATTTTTTTTTAAAGTGTTGATAATCTGAGCATATGTTTCTGGTAAAACATGTTGTAAATATACATTGCAAGCTTGGTTTCCCCGAAATTTAGTACTGATAGATACACACAAAATTTAGTAGCTACATTGCGCTTATGCACATTGATAATAAAAATGTTAGTAACATGTTAATATCAGTGGGGTTATACACATCAATTTTCAAAGTTTGGGCAAAAGTTGCACTTCTATTAACGGGCGACTTGGCTGTAATAAAAACCAACTTCATTTATTACATGGAAGTTTAAGCGGCTAAACGTTGATTATGGTGGTAATCCTTTACGTTTTGTGCTAATTTCAAGTCTTTTAGGTAGTTTTCTATATCGCCCGATAGCATTTTACAATGCGCTCTTAATCTGTATGCATCTGCATACTGTTCATCTAAACTGATTGCTTTATTTAAATCGCCAATTGCAATTTCCGGTTTGTTGTATTTAACAAATACCAGTGCTCTCCAATAATATAGGTCTTTTCTAAATGGACTAACTACAATTGCTTTATTAATAAAATGGAATGCTTCATCATAATCTTTTTGTAAGTAACATAATTCAGCGGCCATCAATAAATAACTTGCATTGTGGTTATCTATTTCAAGTGCCTTAACTAAATAAGTTAATGCCACATCATAGTTTAAGTTAATCTTGTATAGTTCTGTCAAATGGAAAAATACTTCCGAATCGTTTTCTCCTTCTTCCAACATTTTAGCCAAAATAGCTTGTGCTGTTTTAAGCTTACCCATATACATGTAACACAAAGCTCGTTTTGTTTGTGCTACTTTATTTTCACTATCAAGCAAAAGCACCATGTTAAATAAATGAAGTGCTTCTGTAAATTCACCGCGGTGTAAAGTCTGTAAGGCATTGTCTAAAATCTGTGTAGGTTTTACGGTGTAAACCATTTGTTCTAGTGTATTCATGACGTTGTTTGTTTTAATTTCTGAGTACAAAGTTTGTATAACACTTCGCAGCCTATTTGCGAAGTGTTCGGTATTATGTTAATCAACTTGTAATCAAGTATATAAACGGAAAAAGCAACATGATAAGTTATTTTAAGTTATTATTAGGCTAATAAATTCATGTATTGTGGCAGGAGTTAATTGTTAACTTCGTGCCATTATTTATAAATACATTTTAATTATGAAAACAGCATTAGTGGTAGGGGCAACAGGCGCAGTTGGAAAATCCTTGATATATCAATTACTTGAAGATAATAATTATTTGCGCATTTTGGTTTTATCACGCAAGCCACTAACCATTAAGCATCATAAGTTAACTGTTGTAATTATAAATTTTGATGCGTTGAATGATTACAGTGACCAAATGGCTGCTGATGATGTATACTGCTGTTTAGGTACAACCATTAAAGTTGCTGGCAGTAAATCTGCTTTTTATAAAATTGACCACGATTACGTGCTTGATGTGGCGCGTATTTGCAAACAAAAAGGGGCCATACAGTTTATTTTAGTTACCGCAATGGGTGCTGATTCAAGCTCTGCAATATTTTACAATAAGGTTAAAGGCGATGTGGAGCAACATGTAGCCAACTTAAATTATAATAGCTTTATCACTGTTCGCCCTAGTTTATTATTAACTAACCGCAGCGAGTTTAGGTTTGGTGAATGGATCGCGCAAGTTTTGATGAAGTACACCCGGTTTTTATTTATTGGTTCGTTAAAAAAGATAAAAGCGATACCCGTTGAAATGGTTGCTAAATCAATGATACACTATGCCAACAAAGGATTAAAAGGTAACCATGTACTTACCAATGACATGTTGTTTATTCAGTAATATTGGTCATTACTTCTGCATGTCAAACTCAGTAAGCATACCAGTTTGCTTTTCCCAATGACCCGTTTTTTTATTGAATTTATAAAAGTCGTAACTGCCATCTGGTACATAAGTTTCTGGATGTCCGTAGTCTTGCGGACGAGTTGGAGCAACGTTTTCTTGCACTAAAATATTTTTACTTGGCTCGTATCTTAGCACCATATTAGCACTGTTGTTGTATTCAAATATCATACGCTTTAAAGGTTGTTTAAAACGTTTGTCTTTTAAATCGAAAATTGAAGCGCCAAAACGAGGTTCATTTTTTTCAAAATACAATGATTCAACTATTTTTTTGTTACTCATCATCGTATT
>JBILPP010000361.1:0-2560 GCA_044373765.1 Bacteroidia bacterium | reverse complement strand
ATACATTGCGCATTGAAGGCATAACTTTGAACCCGATTATGAATATAGATTACAACCAATTATTTCAACAAGAGTTTAGCAAACTTAACCCTGAGCAACAAGAAGCTGTTACTACTACTGAAGGTCCTGTTTTGGTTATTGCTGGGCCGGGTACTGGCAAAACACAGATATTAGCGGCACGTATTGCCAATATCATCAGCATTGCCGACAATAAGGCTGAAGAGGTGTTGTGTTTAACATACACAGATGCGGGAGCAATTGCCATGCGTAAACGTTTGTTGCAGTTTATTGGTCCTGATGCATACAAGGTTGAAGTGCAAACTTTCCACGCATTTTGTAATATGGTTATTCAAGAAAACCTCGACCATTTTGGGTTGCGTGGATTGGATGCCATAAGTGAGTTGGAACAAATAGAATTTGTACATCAAATCATAGATGGTTTTCCTAAAAATCACCCATTAAAAAGATATACGGGCGATGTGTACTACGAAACCAAAAAGTTATTGGGTTTATATGAGCAAATGAAACGCGAAAACTGGACGGCTGCATACCTACACCAACAAGTTGATTTGTATTTAGAAGACATTAAAACGCGTGACGAATACATTTATAAAAAAAACACTAAATCCGGTAAAGCGGGTGATTTAAAACAAAAAGTGTATGATGCCGAAGTAAACCGTATGGTTCAACTAAAAGCCGCTGCCGATACGTTTGATACCTATCAAAACGTATTAAAAAAACACGGCCGTTACGATTTTGCTGATATGATTTTATGGGTGATTGATGCATTTAAACAAAAGCCCGATATGCTAAGCCAGTACCAGGAAAAGTACCAGTATTTTTTGGTGGATGAATACCAGGATACCAGTGGTGCGCAGAACGAAGTATTGCAATTATTAATTCAGTATTGGGATAGCCCAAATGTGTTTTGTGTGGGTGATGACGACCAATCTATATACCGATTTCAGGGAGCCAATGTGGAGAATATACAACATTTTAAAAAGGTATATCAACCACAAGGATTAACTGAAATTTCGTTGGTAGAAAACTACCGCAGTACACAATATATTTTAGATGCTGCCAAAGCTTTAATTAGTAATAACAAAGTTAGGCTTGATCCAAATAAAACTTTAGTGGCAAAGAATTCACTATATGCTAACCTATCTATTAATCCATCATTAATCGAATATTATAATTCGGCACACGAAGCGGTTGGTATTGCGATACAAATAGAAAGTTTAAAACAACAAGGAACAAAGCTGAACGAGATTGCCGTAATATACCGAAAACATAACCAAGCAGAGGATATTATTAAGTATTTGCAGGCAAAAAAAATAGGTGTAAATGCCAAAAAGAAAGTAGATATTTTACATGAGCCTTTAATAAAAAAGATTGTGCAAATGCTGCGTTATGTATCGGCAGAAAACCACAAGGCCAATACAGGTGAGGCTTACATTTATGAATTGTTACATTTCGATTTTTTTAAAATACCTCCTATTGAAATTGCGCGCATATCTGTAAATGTATCAAGCAAAAACTTTAGCGAACGAAAAACCACATGGCGTGAAGAAATACGCAATGCCATTCATAAAAAACCTACAGATTTATTTACACAAGAATTACAGCAAGGGAAAGAGTTATCCTATGCATCAAAAATAATAGAGGGCTGGATACGTGATGGAATAAATTTAACTACCCAACAATTAATTGAACGTATTATAAACGAAAGTGGCTTGTTGGCCCAATGTTTAACCAGCATAGATAAGCGTTGGAACATGCAATTGTTGCATACCTTTTTTGATTTTGTAAAAAGCGAATGCAGTCGTAAACCCAAAACTTCTGTTAAGCAACTATTAGATACTATCGATTTGATGATGAGTCAGAAGGTAACATTGTCGGCACAACTTATTGCTTTTGCCGAAGATGGGGTAAATTTTCTAACTGCACACTCCTCAAAGGGCTTGGAGTTTGAACATGTATTTATGATGGGTTGCACCACTAAGGCCTGGGAAAAGTCAGCCAACAATTTCGATTTCAAATTACCAGATAACGTATTTACTGATACTGAAAATGTATCTGGTGAAGATGAGGATGCGGAAAGTAGGCGTTTGTTTTATGTTGGGATGACGCGTGCAAAACGCGAATTGCATATTAGTTATGCGAAGTTTGACAACAAGGGAAAAGACCTAGAGAAAAGTCGTTTTGTTGCTGAGTTAGAAACGCACGCACAACTGCAAACAAAATTTGTTTCGTTAGCAGATGATGAGTTGGTAGACTTTACGTTACATGTATTACAAAGTGAAAAAGCACAGGCTCCAGCAAGTTTATTTGATAACGAATTTGTAGATGAATTGCTTCAGAAATATTCTTTAAGTGTAACGCATTTAAATAACTATTTAAAATGCCCAACTGCATTTTATTTTAATAATTTAATTCGTGTACCTGCCCCTTTAAGTGCAGCTATGACCTTTGGAAGCGCGGTGCATTATGCCTTAGAAATGCTATTCAGAAACATGAATGCCAAGCCCGAAAAAGAATTTGGTTCTGTGGATGAATTTAT
>JBILPP010000045.1:0-9059 GCA_044373765.1 Bacteroidia bacterium | reverse complement strand
GTTCCCACGCCTTGCGCTCGTTGCCGATTGCGTAGCAGAAACTGTCAATCAAGATAAAATATTTTGCGTACATAAAAGCTACATTTTAGAACGTCAACGGCAATGGCGCAAGACGTGTGTTAGCGGCTGATATTTTGTCCGTCCAAAGTGTAATAAGTCTCAAGCTCATATATTTCATTTTCGTGTCTGAATGTCTTAATTGGATTGTTACTGTAGCGCTCTCCAACATTTATAGTTTTTAGTAATGTGTCAGGGAGCAAAGTTATTTTTCGAAACAAAGTTTCAATATTGCTTGTCTTGGTAATTCTGTGATGAGGGTTTCCTGTTATTCCTGTCTCGTAGTATTGAACTACTATATAACTTAAAGGCTTTGCTGTCGATTTGTATATTACCGTGTCCTCGTATGGTGGAGAAATAAAAATTAACGTGAAAATGAATATTATGAATGTTCCGAGAGATAACAACAGCATTAAAAAAGATTTCAGTCCGCTCGTCTTCTTCTCATTTTCCAATTTGATTGTCTTGTAGGTAAGGATTATTACAATCACAAGAATTAGTCCCGTGTGAATACCTCCGCCAAGTATAGTTAATAAATTTTCACTCCTAATATCATATTTGTCACTATCAAGTGGTAGTCCTGCAAACGCAATAACTGTCAGCACAGTTAAAATTAATATCAAAACATTTATGGTCTTGTGTGTCATTATATTTGCCGCTAACTTACTTATATGTGCCACTGAAATGTTTGTTAGGTGCACAATATTGACCTTTAGGGGATATTATGTGACCTAATTGACCAATTCTGAGGGGCACAATATTTTTATTCATTTAACTTTAATTTGTCTAAGGGGCTGGTTATTTAACCCAATTGCTCGGTACTAACATGCGTGTAAATTTGTATTGTATTGGGGTTTTTATGGCCAAGTAATTCCTGAATATGACGCAAATTTGTTCCTGCTTCTAATAAGTGGGTGGCATAACTTTGCCTTAGCATATGCAAATTAATATTCTTTTTAATTCCTGCAAGTGCAACTGCGATTTTTAAAGTTTTTTCTAAGCTCTATCTATGGTCTATATGCACCTCCATATTGACCTTCAAACAAATATTTAATAGGTTTAAATTCGGTGTAATATTTTCTTAGCATATTAATTATTACTGGCGATAGTGGTACGTTTTAGTCTTTCATGCCTTTGGCGTTGCGTATGGTTATGGTCATGCGTTTGCTGTCTATATCTGTTTTTAACAAACCAAGTAACTCGCCTCTTCTTAAGCCTGCGCTATAAATTAAACTGAGCATGGTTTTGTGTTTTGGCTAGCGTTTATAATAGCAGCCACTTCGTCTTCGCTTATTACCTTGGGTAATTTAATGCCTTGCTTTGGGCGTATTAACTTTTCTATTTCTAGTTTGTGTTTTTTTACTATTTGGTAAAACAGTTTAAGTGCATTTATAAATTGAGATTGATAGGTTGCACTCAATTATTTCAGATTTAATTAGCATCTCTTATAAGTTGATTTTAATATAAAAATTGAAAGTTCTATATTTGGCTTCAGTTAGAATACTATATTAGTTTTTCTTACTGTTTTCGAATAAAATAGATCAATTTATCTATGTTTAATTTTCGGTAGCTAATTCTATAAATTCTTGTTAACTAAACCAGTACTATAAATCTTAATAAATTTAAAAAGGGGATTCCAGTTTGATTTAAAATTGCAGTTTATAAATAACATTTGGGAAAAAGCCCAATTGATATGTAGTACTTATTGCTTTACTTTTATCATCATAACTTTGTGAAAATACATTATCATGGTCAGTTACGTTTTGGAGATCCAAGGAAATTGTTTGTGACACTCTTCTTTTTTGTCCATTTATAGTGTATGCAACTTTAATATCTAAGCGATAATAATTAGCGTAATAATCTGAATAGGAATTTGTTGAAAGTTGCTCTCTTCCTATTTCGTTTGATGCTGTTAAGTTAATTGGAGTAAAGGCCCTACCTCCTGCATTTGTAAATTTAATATCTGTAGAAAATTTATTTCTTTGACCTTTACCAACTTTCCACTCTTTACCTGTTAAAATATTAAAAACATATCTTCCATTAAACGCAGTATTTCTACTTACCCCATCACTTCCTTTATATTTTGAGCTATAAATAGAAGAAGTGAAAAGTCCATAATATCCTTTACTAAAAAACTTCTCTAATGTAAATTCAATCCCATAATTTTCTCCTGTACCATTATTAATAAGGCTATCTTGTAGGTCAGTTTTAAATGTAGATCCTGTATTTAACATAGAATAGCTGCTAGAGAAATTATTTACAGGAACATTATAAATAGATTGATAATATACTTCAGACTTAATTCGCCAATCGTTAAATGGTTGGATATTATAGCCAACTACAAAATGACGACTCTTAGTGAAATCTAAATCTTTATTGTTATAAATTACATTCCCATTTATATCTGTACTTTGTAAGAAATACACATTAATGGGTTGCATTTGAGAATGTAAACCATAACCAAAATTAAAGCTACTTTTGTTGTTTACATTGTATATCATGCCTAATCTTGGTTCTATTGACTTGGAACTATTTAGAAAAAAATGTTGTGAGTGCACACCTCCATTTAAAGTTATTTTCTCGCTAAAGTTGTATTTTAAGAGTGCAAAAACTTGTGTTATATTGGTGTTACTATTATAATCCCATATCTGTTTGTAGTTGTCATTTAAATTATTTTTAGTTTTGTAATCTAAATCCAACCCAATTATTTCATTCTGAATTCCAGTCTTAAAGAATAACCGTGAATTTATTTTAGAATTATATGAGCTACTTATATTACAGCCTGTTTTAGTAACGTTACTAATTTCCTTTATAAAGCTGCTATTGGATGGTCTATCTACCGAATATCCAGTTTGGCTTGTGCTTGAATAGTTAACGCCAATTATTGAACTGATATATGATTTTTTATTGATTTGTTTAAAGTGACTTAAGCCTACAATTCCAATTTCACTTCCAAAATCTACTTGACTTCCGTTTCCATATAATGTGTTAGAACTTCCTCCTCCTATTTCGATAGTGCTTGTAGCTAATATTCCAAACATCGAAAATTTTCCAAATTTACTTGTTCCACTATTAATTTTAAACGATAAGTCTTGGTAAGAAGGAGTAGCTGTTGTTCCAATGTCTATTCCTAGTGTTTGCGCAACGCCAGCTAATGCATAACGATAACCTATTAAATAAGACGCATCACTTTCTTTGTTTAATGGGCCTTCAGTAGTGACTTCTAATCCTGTTATTACACCAACCTGTAATGTGGTTTCTCTCTTTTTATTATTTCCATTTCTCAGTCCTAAATCAAAAATTCCTGCAGTTGCATTACCATATTCAGCAGGAAAGGCTGAGGTGAAAAAATCTGAACTTTTCAATAGGTTGGTATTAAGAGCACTTACCGCTCCACCCGTTGTTCCAACAGATGCAAAATGATTTGGATTGGTAACACTCATTCCATCAATTCTCCATAATACACCTACAGGCGAATTACCCCGTACAACAATATCATTTCTGCTATCATCTGGTGCGCTAACGCCTGCGAAATTTGCTACTAAGCGAGCTGGATCACTTCTTCCTCCAGCATACCTATTAACTTCTTCAATGGAAAAACTCCTTGTACTTACACTTGCAAATTGATTAATGGTGCCACTTTTATTTATTGATTTAACTACTACTTCATTCAGTTTAGTGAATTCCTCTTCCATTGTTACATCTAGTATATATTCTTTGCCTGAGGTAACAACCACATTTGGCACTGTGATGGTTTTGTAGCCTATGTATGATATTTTTATTTCGTATCGATCGGGTGGTATATTTGATAAGGTATATTTTCCTAGGATGTCTGTTGTGGTACCTTTTTGTAATGATTGGATTTGTATAGTTACTCCAATTAATGGTGTTTGTGAAAATTTATCAATTATTATGCCTCTGATGTTCTGAGTATTTTTTTGGGCAAAAGAATAAGTTGGAATAATTATTAACCATAAAAAAAATAGCCTCATTTATCTAGTATTATAAGTTGATTTTAAAACATAATTGATTTAACTCTTTCTTAGACGAAATTTAAAATTACTTCCTTTCCTTTGATGAAAACAGATATGAAATATCCTCCGTTAAATTACTAAAGTAAGCCTGCTGGGATGGTTTGCAAATTCGTTTTATTTCTAAAAAATGGTTGTAATTTATTGTTTCTATGATGCTTTGTTGCTTTGAAATAAGTGATATTAAGGAGTCTACTTTTGATGTGTCTTGTTTAAGTTGCTCAAAAAGACTGTTTCTTAAATCATTCATGATCATTTCATTGTCTTTAATTGATTTACGATGATGTTCAATATAGACTTCATATTTTTTTATTTGTTCATCATCAAAATGTAATTTTTCAATGATGTAATTTTTGGGGCCACCTTTTCTTAAATGCACTTTACTTAGCACATATAATAAAAAACCATTCGTAATAAATAGTCCTATGATGATGGTGATAAGGAATTTAGTTTTATTCATTATATAAGTTATTATTCGTTTTAGAAATTAAAACCGAGATATCATTTTTGTGCGTATTGTATAATTTAGAGCTGAGATAAATTTCTGATGCTATATAAGATATTAGTAAACAAGCCGCTACCTTAGCCCAAAATATTGGAATAACTTCTTGCCTTTGAATGCTATTTGTTGTTTTAATATATATGTTATTACTTGGCACTGCCTTTTTAATATTTGCTAAATATTCAAATACTTCTTTCATATCTCCGTCAGATGAGTTTGCCATAATTATCCGTTTTGATTTAATAAAATTTCTAAATTGTTTTTTGCTCTTTGAAATAAGGATTCAATTGCTTTTACACTTAAATTCATTATTTCTGCAGTTTCTGCTTGTGATTTATCTTCAATTTTTAGTAGAATCAGGACTGTTTTTTGATTGTTAGAAAGTTTGTTGATTGATTTAAATAGTTTCTGATAGGTTTCTTTTTGCTCTAATTCTATGCCCGGATGATTAAAGTTTATGGCCTCAAATGTTGTGGTCGTATCACTTAAACTGAATACCGAGGATAGTAAACTTCTTTTTTTTGACTTTTTAGATTTTATAAAATCTAATGACTGATTAATTGCTATTCTATATACCCAAGTTTTCATACTTGATTTGTTATTGAAAGAATTAATTTTATCAAACACTTTTATAAAAACATCTTGAGTAATTTCTTCTGCATCCTCTATATTCTGGACATATTGTAAGGCTAGGTTATAAACCATTTTATGATGTTCAAAATAAATCTCTTCAAATGTCATTATAAAATATCTCTTCTAAATTAAATGTTTAGACGATTATACTACAAATTACCTTCGTGGTATTGTCCTATTTTAAAATACTCAATGTCAGTCTTCAAAACGTTTATTTTAGTTGGAATCAGTATAATTATGCTACATAGTATTCCAATGAATTGATTTTACTGCTTTAAAAACCACTTTGAATTATTGGTTTAGGGTTCATATTAAACGCAGATTGATGATATTACCCCAACTTGCAATTTTATTTCTATGTAAATTTTTAACACTCTAGCTTTCTCCTCTAAATGAGTCTCAGAAATTATCGTTTTGATAATTTTTTCTATTATTCAATTGCGAAATAGCTTGAAATTAGATTTTATTATACTAATTAACAGCATCAATGATTCACTTTGATTAAGTTATTTCATAAAAAAAGCCATCCTGATTTAGAATCAGAATGGCTTTTACAATAATATGAAATAAACCTTATACCGATTTTGGACGGTAAGTGTTTGTGTTTGCAGTTGATTTGCTACTTAATTTAGTTGGCTTTGGCGTAACTGTTTTTGTAGCAGTTTTTTTAGGTGCTGCAGTTTTTTTGGCAGCTGCTTTTTTAGGTTTCTCACCGCTGTTTTCTAAGTCTTCACTTTTGTTACCAGCATTTTTAAGTGTTTCTTCTGTTGTTTCCTCTGCTTCTGCTGCATTATCTTCAGCTAACAAAACGTTAAAATCAACAATACCCTTAAGTGCATTGTACCAAATTAATAATTTTTTGATATCTGAGTCGTACACTCGCTCGCTATCAAGTTTAATTACATCAACCAGAAATTTACGTTGTGTTTCGGCATTGTCTTTTGAAGTAGGTGCATCACCTTTTTCGTGTAATTTCACAAACACTTCTGCTAAACGCATATCGCCTTCTTCGGTATACATTGAAATATCTTCCAATACCGATACTTTATCTTGAATGCTGGTTGGGAAACGTTTCTTTGTTTCGTTTAAGCTTTCTAAAATTAAACCGGTTTTAGTACGGCCGATTATTTTGTGTAATCCGCTAACACCCGAAATGGCTACGATCTCTTTTAAATTCATCCTATTAAAAATGTTTGTTGTTTTAAATTTGCGAACGGCAAATGTAGCATTTTTTGGAATATGCCAAACCCTTTCGTTTTATCTATCAAAATCAACACAATATATTTGCCCTCAGTAATGAGGTGGTATACGTTTTTTTTAACTTTAGTTTTTTTTACGTCTGTTAACGCACAGCAAATAGTTAACATGGAGGGCAGGCGCTTTGAAAATCCTCGTAATGGCTGGCAGGGAAACGTAGAGTTTGGTGCCAACTATACACAAATTACCACTACCTTAAAACAGTTAAGTAACCGTGTTTTTATCATTCACCATAACCCAAAGCGGAATATTTTATTTGTAAATGATGTTAGTTTTGTAAGTGTTGATAACCGTAATTTATTAAATAATGCATTTCAGCATTTTAGGTACATTAAACAAGGCGATTCGGTTGTTTTTCCGGAAGCGTTTGCTCAATTACAATTTAACCAGCAACTTGATATTAGCTTGCGGGCAATGGCTGGTGCAGGTTTACGATTTAAGGTATACAAAGATAACAAGTCGTTTTTTTATATAGGTAATGTGTTGTTTTACGAACACGAACAAAACCCTAACCGAGAGTCACAAAATAATTTACGATTAAGTTCGTATGCAAGTTTGGATGTGAGCGAGTGGGATTATTTACCCATGACGTTAGTTGCTTATTTACAGCCCAAAATTACGGATATAAATGATTATAGGGTTTCGGTAGAAGCTAGTTTATTGTTTCGTTCTAAGGGCAAATTTTCTTTTAGATCCCAAGCTCGTTATGTGTTTGATGCCGATCCGCCACCCGGCATTAATAAAATGTTTAGTAGTTTTAACAACAGCTTAGTGTATAGTTTTTAATGTCTAGGTAACCACGATAAATAGAAATTTTAATGCAGAGGTTGTTGAATCGTATTGCGAAGATTCGAGCACATTCGTTAACCAGATAGAGAGAACGCAGGGCAACACCTTCGGCATTATAAAGATTTAACTTTTAAGAATAATTGATTGGGGAATTATAAGCCTGTTCGAGTGCCCCGATAATAAATCGGGGTGTATCGAGAAGAGGACTGTTTAAGTCTAGTATAAATGTATGCTGAACTCCTACTCTCGATACCCGCGCCAACTACAGCCTATGCAAAGCGAACTCGAGCAGGCTAAACCTTTGCGAAGCAAACTCCTTTACTCAGAAGCAGAAGACATTGTACTCTAATCTTCTCTGCGAAAACCTCTTTTACCTCAGTGGTTAAAATGATTAACAAAGGTTTAAAGTAAAGTGTACATCGTCAAAATGATAATATTTGTGTTTTTCGGTGCATGCTGCACGCTGATTCTTCCCTATGTTAGCAGCGATTCCGAATACTAGGAACGTTGTTGTTAAAATAGGAGGTTTCTTCCTTAAAATTTCATCCCTTTACCACTACACAAAAACATTGTTGGAGAAGTTTTGCTTATTTTGTGGGCTAACGTATTACTGGTTAGTGAATTAAATGCTATTTTTAAAGCTTCTGTTTTTTGCCTTTAAAAGCGCTGTTAATCGCAATAAAACCTATAAATTTGCTCGATTTTCTTAAAATAATTATGGATACTGTAGCAATATATCAACCTAAAAACAAAATACGAATTGTAACCGCAGCAGCTTTATTTGATGGGCATGATGCAGCAATCAATATCATGCGTAGAATTATTCAGGCTAGTGGAGCCGAGGTGATTCACCTTGGCCACGATAGAAGTGCTGAAGAGGTTGTGAATTGTGCTATACAAGAAGATGCCAATGCAATTGCCATGACCAGCTACCAAGGTGGGCATGTGGAATATTTTAAATACATGCATGATTTGTTGAAGGAAAAAGGCTGTGGACATATAAAGATTTTTGGTGGTGGTGGTGGTACTATTTTACCTGAAGAAATGATTGAATTGCATGGCTACGGAATTTGTCGTATTTATGGTCCAGATGATGGGCGTGCAATGGGCTTGCAAGGAATGATAAACGATATGTTGGAAAAATGCGATTTCCCAACAGGTAAAAATCTTAACGGTGAAGCCAAATTCTTAGCTGAAAAAGATTATAAATCTATTGCACGTTTGATTTCTGCTGCCGAAAATGATCCTGAAAATTTCCGCACTGTCTTAGATCAAATTAACCTAACCACTAACCATACAAAAACATCTCCTGTATTAGGAATAACAGGTACAGGTGGTGCGGGTAAATCTTCTTTAGTTGATGAATTGGTGCGTAGGTTTTTGCTTGATTTTGAGGAGAAAACCATTGCAATTATTTCGGTTGATCCATCAAAAAAGAAAACTGGTGGTGCTTTGTTGGGTGATCGAATAAGGATGAATGCCATAAAAAATCCGCGTGTGTACATGCGTTCTTTAGCTACCCGTCAAAGTAACTTGGCTTTATCTAAACATGTGCAAGAAGCGGTTGATATTGTTAAAGCAGCTAACTTTGATTTAATTATTTTAGAAACTTCAGGTATTGGACAAAGTGATACCGAAATTATGGACCACAGCGATGTGGCCCTATATGTAATGACACCAGAATACGGTGCCGCCACCCAGTTGGAAAAAATTGACATGTTGGATTTTGCCGACATTATTGCCATTAATAAATTTGATAAAAAAGGTGCGTTAGATGCATTGCGTGATGT
>JBILPP010000359.1:0-2567 GCA_044373765.1 Bacteroidia bacterium | reverse complement strand
GAAGTTTTAAGGCCAAAAGCACCAATAGAAGCAAATGGATTAACAGCAACTAAGGTTTTGAATGTTGACGAAAGATTGAGTTGTTGCATCAAAATAGTATACAAAGCTTAGGGTAGAAAATGAAGGTACTTAACACAAATAGGATAACTCTACGAAGTTTAGAGTTGCCTTTTTCTTGTTAATGGATAGTGAATTTATTTTTAATAGTGTTCAGTTTAAAAACTATTTTGTTGCTATAACAGTCACTAATTTAATCGTTTACTAATTATATCTAAAACGTATATATATAATTGTGCTGGAGTAAATTTACGCCAATTCACAGCATCCAAATCTCCACCAAAATTTAGGTAGTAATCAATATTATTTCTTCTAAATTCATCCAACACATGATCTTGAAAGTTAAGCGCCACTATCCATCCATCTTCAACATCTTGAAACCACTCCTCATAATAACAATCATCACTAACATGGAAGTTTAATACGTTTTCGCCAATTAAAATAAACTTATTTATACCTTCTGCTATTAATATTTCGGCTACTTCTCGCTTTAAAAGCATCACATCATTATTAATGGCATCGTTCCATTCGCCAATTAATTCGATAATGGCATAACCTTCACTGTATTCTGTAAATAATAGTTTTACATACAAGGTATTCGACCCAAAATCATCCCATTGCGGATGTATCAGGTAATTGTATATCTGATTGGTGAACTCAAACTCGCTATACTCGCGCTCAAAAAAAGGCGACTTGCTGTCGTGCTCGGCTTGGTAGAAGTCTCTCCACCTAAAATGAGGTTCTATATCCTGCATGGTGCAAATTTAATGCTTCAATTGCTTATTTTGGTAGGCTTTTAATCAATCTTTAAATTTAACAATCAAGGCTTTGTAACTTCATATAAAAATGTATTTTTGCCCGACTAAGTTTAAACATAACACTATTAAATAAACATGGCGTATTTATTCACTTCAGAATCGGTTAGCGAAGGCCACCCGGACAAAGTTGCCGATCAGATATCGGACGCTTTAATTGACAACTTTTTAGCTTTTGATCCAGAATCAAAAGTGGCTTGCGAAACTTTGGTAACTACCGGACAAGTTATTTTGGCGGGTGAGGTTAAGTCTAAGGCTTATCTTGATGTTCAAACCATTGCTCGTGATGTAATCAAGAAAATTGGTTATACCAAAAGCGAGTACATGTTCGAAGCAAATTCATGTGGTGTTCTAAGTGCTATTCACGAACAATCTGCAGATATTAACCAAGGTGTTGATCGTAAGAAAAAACAAGACCAGGGAGCTGGTGACCAAGGTATGATGTTCGGTTATGCAACTGCAGAAACTGATGATTACATGCCTTTGGCTTTAGATCTTGCGCATAAAGTATTAATTGAATTAGCTGCTTTGCGCAGAGAAAATAAAGCAATTAAATATTTACGTCCTGATGCAAAAAGTCAAGTAACCTTAGAGTACAATGATAAAAACCAACCAGTTCGCATCGACTCTATAGTGGTATCAACACAACATGATGATTTTGATACAGAGGCTAAAATGCTAGCTAAAATTAAGAAAGATATCATTGAAATTTTGATTCCGCGTGTTAAGGCTAAATATAAAAAATTCGCTAAGTTATTTAACAACGATATTAAATACCATATCAACCCAACAGGTAAATTTGTTATTGGTGGTCCGCATGGCGATACCGGTTTAACAGGTCGTAAAATCATTGTTGATACTTACGGTGGTAAAGGTGCTCATGGTGGAGGTGCATTCTCTGGTAAAGATCCAAGTAAGGTAGATAGAAGTGCTGCGTATGCTACTCGTCATATCGCAAAAAACTTGGTAGCTGCAGGTTTGTGCTCTGAGGTGTTAGTGCAAGTTTCCTACGCAATTGGTGTTAAAGATCCAATGGGTATATACATCAATACATATGGCACATCAAAAGTTAAATTAACGGATGGTGAAATTGCCAAGAAAGTAGAGAAAATATTTGACATGACTCCATACGGAATCGAAACTCGTTTGAAATTACGTAACCCTATCTACAGTGAAACTGCTGCATATGGTCATATGGGTCGTAAAAACGAAATAGTAACCAAAACTTTTGTTTCTCCTGATGGCAAGAAAATAACCAAAAAGGTTGAATTATTTACTTGGGAGAAATTAGATTACATGGATAAAGTGAAAAAAGCGTTTAGTATAAAATAATCACAGTTGTCACTTATGGAAAAGGGCAGAAAATCATTGATTTTCTGCCCTTTTAGTTTTCTATAGGTGTTGATGTAATTTTAAAAACCAATAAGCATAATTCCTGCGGCAAACGCCCTAACATCTGGCGCTTTGCTGTTGTTAAAATAAGGTGTTAATGCGTAGTTGGCAAACAGTTTAATTTTATTGTAACCCAATCTCACAGTCCCGTCAACCCTAAAAGCATTTATGTTAAAATCATCTTTAAATGTTAACCTATCTTCAGAACCTCTGGCCGTTGTTTCGGTAACAACTTTTGCTGTTGCGGTATATCTTACAATTAAGCCTATAGCGAAGTGAAATCCACCATGAGATTCCTTTTTA
>JBILPP010000358.1:0-2569 GCA_044373765.1 Bacteroidia bacterium | reverse complement strand
CTTTTTAAACTTAAAATATACAGTTGTTTTCTAGCGCTTGTAAACCAAATATGTTGGTTTTTATCTTCCACTGCCGAAGTTATTACTTCGAATAAGGAATCATTCGAATAGGGGTTTTTTATTTGTATAATTTTCCCATCTCGCATTAGCCAGCAAACTCCTTGTTCTCCGCTAATAAATGTAAAGCCGGAGCGGCCAGTATATAAAACCCTAATATCTGTTTTTAATTTACAATCATTCTGAAGTTGAGGTAAGCAAATTTCTTTTGAACTGTAATTATTTATATTTATGCTGTGTAATCCCTTACTGGTACCCACCCATAAAATGCTGTCATTTAAAATTGACATACAATTAATAGGTTCATTATCTAATTTGTTATTGGCTTCAATTTGACTGTACCTTAGAAAGGTTCTTCCGTCAAAACGAATAAGACCAGTTTGAGTACCCAGCCATACATATCCGTTGGGGTCTTTAACTATATTATTAATTACTCTGTTTTGTAATCCGTCTATGGTGTTCCAAAACCTTACGTTGGAAATATTAATAGCACCAACTTTTTGTTGCCATGGCAAAAAGCAGGCAAATATAATTATACAACGATAGAAACGCTTAAATTTGAAATACGACAAATATTTACAGTTGATAGTAAATGACCTTTTTACTAAATATTAATATTTAATTTATTGGGCTGCATTAATTTCCTTACACTACTACAAAAAAAGCCTTGTTTAATTTTACAAGTTATTCAATACATCCTCATGCAATTTAAGGGTTGACGCCAGTACTATTTTATATAAAACTAGCACTATTTTGCATTTTATTTTTGGGGAATAAATGAATGATTTTATTATCAGGACCTTAATTGTTGGTTAATTGTAAAAACGCCAACGTATCCCCATTCTAAAACTTTGTAAAGAAATCGGATGATGGGGCACATTGTAAAATCCAGTATTGATTACATTTTGATTTATATGCTCGTAAATTCCAAATAAAACAGCACGTTTAACTTGCATACTTACAAATGGATTAATTAGTGGATAGTTTCCAATTTTGTTTTGTTCTTGTATGTAAAACATCCGTGTTGCAGGACTCCAGCCCATGCCATAATATACGGTGTTGTAAAATACATCCACTCCTAATTGTATCTTGCTGGTGTAAAAGTTTGTTTGGAAATAATACCGCAACATGCAACCAAAACTAGGTACAGGGATGTACTTTACATTGCTTTGTTGGTAATGTAAATTGTGCTTAAAGAAAAATTTACCTGCTTTAAATGTTTTGTCTAATTGAATGTGCAATACATTGGCATTACCACTTGCTTGCTGTGGCAATAAATCTTGATTCAGGTAGGTATGCTTGCTAATTAAATAATGATTGATACTTAAGGTAAAGTTATTTTTAAGTGTATTAGATTTTAAAACTACATGTTGACTTAAGCTGTTCGAATGATCAAATTTATTTTCCCATATAAATTGGTTTGAAGCAAATTTTAACATAGAATAATCTGGAGTGTATACCTGTTGTGCCACATTAACTGTTAATTCAAGGGGTTTTGTTGCATAAATTAAACCTGCTTTAATTAGATGGTTGTTCTGGTTATATCCCCATAAAACCGCACTTGCATCAGCAAAATAACTTAAGGTGTTGTTTCCTTTATTTCTTTTTTCAAATTGCACCTCGGCAATTAAATTTTGATGGTTGTTAACATAGGTTGATTGCGATATTACCGCTGCTTGATGAGAGATTCCAACATTTACAAAAGTCCGCTTCAATTCATTTGTTTTATTCAGCCAACTGTAACTAATTTTATTTTCTAATAAGCTGTTGTGCAGCGAAT
The DNA here is from genome assembly GCA_044373765.1 of Bacteroidia bacterium. GTDB lineage: Bacteria > Bacteroidota > Bacteroidia > UKL13-3 > UKL13-3 > UBA6183. The sequence continues at coordinate 732 of JBILPP010000358.1, read as the reverse complement.
CGTAGGTTTGATTGGCAACGGTTGAATAAAATTGATTAGGTAAAAGTATGTTGTTACTGTCTCCAGAATTAATAAAAACATGGGAAGTTTCTTCAGCTTTAACAGTATAACTTATTTGAGATTTAGGTTCGAAATAATATAACGTATCATCTCCTTTTATTGTACTATAAGATTTGCCAAATCGATAATATTGTTTAACCCAAACACTGCGGTTACGGTATTGGTTTTGACTTAAATATAAATTAACATTTACAGTTTTATTACTTCCACTTAATGCTTCAAAAGCCGAGTCGCTAGTTATGCCACCGTTTTCCTGCTGCGTCCCTTTGTTCCATGATAATGCAGCTAATAAATAGTATCTTTTGTTTTTAGAGTGGTAGTTGGTAGTAACCTGTGTGTTATAATGACTTGTTTTTTGTCTCAATAAAAATCCTTCAGAAGAAATACGTTGAAAATCAATTCCAACATTCCATCGAGGTAAAATATTTTGAGTGTGCGTTGCTTTTAAAAACAATAACTCTTTTGATCCTTGGGTGTAAAATAATTCGGTAAATGGTTTGGTTGTATTGTAAAAACGAGCCTGTTGGGGTAATAAAAAATAGCTTCCGTATGGATTAATCATTACATTAAATCCGATAGGTTGATGGATTGAGAAAATTGCGCTTCTTCCTGCAGTGCCTATATTGCCTAAGTCTTGGAATAAAACGTTTTTTTGATACATAGGATGAAAAA
>JBILPP010000357.1:0-2573 GCA_044373765.1 Bacteroidia bacterium | reverse complement strand
ACATTACCGCTAGCGGTAAAACACTAAAACGCTTTTTATTTAGCCAATATTTTAGTGATGGAATTCGTATTACATTTGGACTACTTCTACCATCGGTATTGTTTTACAACCTAGGAGACATTAACCTGGGAATAGCAATTTCTTTGGGAGCTTTGTGTGTGAGCATACCCGATAATCCAGGCCCATACGAGCACCGCAGAAACGCTATGCTTATTACCATTGCCCTTATTTTTGGGATGGCTTTACTTACCGCCTTATTTGCAAAGTTTACGGTATTACTCACTTTATTTATTGGTGTAAGTTGTTTTTTATTAAGCATGATGCATGTTTTTGGTGCACGTGCCGCAGCAATGGGAATTTCTGCGCTGGCCGTAATGATTTTAGGAATTGACCAGCAACTCACTTTTGTGCAAGCCTTGAGCTATGCGTTATTGGTTATGCTTGGCGGTGTTTGGTATTTCTTATTAAGTTTATTTAGTCAAAAGCTGATGCCATACCGTGCATCGGAGCAAATATTGGGCGAATGTATTTTTGAAGTAGCCAAGTTTATTGAACTTAAAGCGGGTTTTTATGATGCCAAAATTGACATCAACGAGCAATACAAAAAAATAATAGCGCAACAAGCAGTTGTTAACGAATACCAGGAGCATGTGCGTGAGATTTTATTTAAAACACGAAAAATACTGGTTGATTCGACCCCTGCAGGACGTACACTATTACTTACTTTTATTGATTTGGTTGATTTATACGAGCAAAGTATGGCCACCCATTACAATTATATTGATATCCATAAAGCATACGCCAATACAGGTATTTTACCCCATTTTGAAAGCGTAATTAAACAAATGGCTGAGGCCATTACGCATATTGGTAATAACCTTCATAACCATGAAGATAAAAGCGCATCAAAACATTTTATACCTACACTAAACGTATTAAAAGGTAAGGTTGACGAATTGGAATTGAAGGGAATTAAAGTACATGTACTTAAACGTATATTAATTAACCTGCGTAATATCAGCAGTCGTATAGAAAGGATTCATGGTTATAAACTATCGGCACAACAGTTACCAAACGAACGCAGTGCTGAGTTGCGTAAGTTTGTACAACCACAAACCATAGATTGGAATTTATTTAAGGCCAACCTCACATTAGATTCAAATCATTTTAGACACGCCATACGCATGGCCATTATATGTATGGCGGGGTTTGTATTTGCCCGAACCATTTATAACGCTTCATACAGCTATTGGATTTTAATATCCATTATTGTTATTCTTAAGCCAGGATTTAGTCTTACCAAAAAACGAAACTACGAACGTGTAATAGGCACCATTATCGGAGGCTTAGTTGGTTTGTTGGTTTTAAAGTTCTTTCCTGGTATTGGTGCTCGCTTTGCTTTTTTAACCGCATTTATGGTTTTGGCTTTTAGTTTTATGCGCATTAATTACGTGGTAAGTGTTTTGTTTATGACCCCCTACGTATTAATTGTGTTTAGCTTTACGGATACTGCCAGTCAATTTTCTGTGGCTTGGGAACGTATTTTAGATACACTAATTGGGGCAGGATTAGCACTTGGGGCCAGTTATTTTATATTCCCGAATTGGGAATCTTATCAATTAAAGGACATTATGCAAAAGGTATTAAATGCCAATATGGGGTACTTAAAATCTATTGCAGCACGCAACGAAACACAACTGTCGCAATCAACTTACAGGTTAGCCAGAAAAGAACTTTATGTACAGAGCAGCAATTTAACAACCGCTTTTCAACGCATGTTGTCGGAGCCCAAAAGCAAACAAAAAAATTCAAACCATGTGTTTCAATTTTCTGTACTTAACAACCAAATGTCGTCATATTTTGCCACCCTATCCTATCAATTAAAAGCTGGTGAGCAATTATCTGATGAGGATATAAGGGCCATTAGATCGGTGTACTTTGTTTTGCATGAATCATCAGAAAAAATTTCTACCCAACAAACACCTGATTCAATTTTAGGTGAAATAAAATTTACACGCAGCAACAATCAGTATGCTGCCATTCAACCCGAATTATTTATTGCCATGCAGCAAACAGCAACCAATATTAAAAAAGAAATAAACCAAATTAACTTTTCAGAATAAACTCTTGGTTTGTTGTAAACCAAATTATAACACCTTAATTTAACGTTGTGTTTAATATAAAAGAAGCGCTAACGCGAGAACATAGCAAACGCACCACAGATCTGATTGTAAATTATGTGGCCAACAACAAAAACCGATTTAAAGAATTAATGGATTTGTTGCTAGGCGAAGATGTGTTAATGGTGCAACGTGCTTCATGGCCTTTAAGCTACATAGCAAAAAAACAACCCAATCTTTTAACCCCCTATTGGCATAAACTACTAGATGAGTTACCTCGTTCTAAACATGTTGCCTTTAACCGAAGTATTTTCAGGTCATTATCATTGGTTGCCAACCTGCCAAACGAAATTCATGGACGTGTTGTTAACGAGTGTATGGATACCATTACAGATATCAATAAACCAACGTCATCAAGGGTTTATGCAATGTATACCATGGCAAATATGGTAA
>JBILPP010000356.1:0-2575 GCA_044373765.1 Bacteroidia bacterium | reverse complement strand
AAGTAGGCTGCAAAGAGGATGGCATATTCGCCAATCATATCTCCATTTTTAACGTAAAATGTTTGATCTGTATTTAACCTGATGTTTTGTTTTAAAGCAGCGGGCTCCCACCAATTTGTTTTTTGTAATAGGTATCCCTTGTCATCAAAAAATGCTGAAATCCCAGTATTTGCGCTCCGTACAACATACCTCCGGGTTTCAATTGCACGTAATGATGCATATTGTAAATGTTGTTTGTATCCAGGAGTGTTACCCCACCATCCATCATTGGTTATAATGCATAAAAAAGTAGCTCCTCGTTTTACATACTCTGTTATGTATTCGCCAAAAACACTTTCATAGCAAATGATTGGAGCAGCTTTTAGCATGGTGTTGGCTGTAAAATTATGTGGCGCCTCATCAACCCCCAAACTTCCTGTTGTACCGCCTAAATCAATAGCATATTGTTCAACATGCTTTAATACAGATGAAAAAGGTAAACGTTCTACGCCAGGTACTAAAATACTTTTATGGTAAATATCAATTTCGGGCGAGTTAGGCTGTAAAAAATAGGCTGCATTGTAGGCGTCATAATATTGTCCTGGATTATATTCGCGAGCTGTATTACTTGGCTTTTCGCCTTGTAAATATTCTTTGTAACTATCAGCTCCTGTAATAACATTTACGGTTGGATATTTACTCATAAATTGCCTAATCAGCTTTATGGATTCTTCATTGGCTAAATCGCGCTCATTTAAATTGCCTACCAAAGCTGTTTCTGGAAATGCAATTAACTGAACCGTAGAATCCATGTTTTTGTCGGCAATGTTTAGCATTTTTAAGGTTTGCTCATAATCGCTCATGGAGTTAAACTTCTCTTTATAGGGATCTATATTCGGCTGAACCACCATAACATTAGCTGTTATTGCTGTAATAGATTCTTGTTTCCTCTGGTATTCATCCAATACATAATACGATAAAAATGCAGGTGCAAATAACCCTAAAAATGCCAGGTTAAATGCGCTTTTAAAACGTTGTTGTTTACTCAGCGATTTGTATAGAACAAGCCATTGAAATAGTTTTTTATTGACCCATAAAATCCAAAGTGAACCACCTACGGTTCCTGTATATTCATACCACTGCACCAGCCAAGGGGTTTGGGCAAATACGTTCCCTAAAGTTAGCCATGGCCATGTAGCATCCCATCTTAAATGGAAATATTCAAACGCAATCCAAGCCCAAATAAAGGGCCATAACTTTAAACTTGTTTGGTGTTTTTTAGCCAATTGATGCAGGAACAAAAATGGCATATTCATTAATAAACTATTTAATATAAAAGCCATTACCGCACCGCCTGCACTGGCATTCCAAACCCACCATGTTGTGCCAATGTTAAATAATAGAAAAGCACTAAATCCGTATAAAAAGGCCCAAGGTGTACTTAGTTTATTTTGTATAATCAAATGATGAATAAAAAACAAAGGCACAAAGCCTACAAAAACTAACGGAAATAAGCCAATTGGCGGCCACGATAAGGTGAGTAAACAACCTGTAAGTATAGATAAACCAGCTAGTTTTATATGGATATTGTTTAATTTCATTAAAAGTAAATTACAACGCAACTTCTACCATTTAAAAGGCATTTCCAAATAATCATTATTTAACAATGCAATTCGCAAAAAATCCATTTAATTTGCCTGATTAAATGCGTATTAATAAGTACTTTTATATAGCAACTTTACTTATTGTGGGTAAAGCTAATGCACAAATACTCCCTTCCTTTGGCGATTCGCGAAGTGGTAGTACGGGTATGCAATTTTTAAAAATAGCTCCAGATGCTCGTTCTATGTCTATGGGTGGTGCCTATGTGGCCATTGCAAACGATGTGTCGGCCATGTATTGGAACCCCGCTGGTATTACACAAACCGATACGGGTTTGATCAATATTCAAACCTCACATACAAGTTATTTTGGTGACATTTCTGCCAATCATGTTGGAATTATAGGCCGCGTTGGTAGGCTTTCTTATTTAGGTTTTCAGGTGTTTAACATGAATTACGGCACCATGCAAGAAACCACAGAGTTTGACCCAAGCGGAACAGGTCGCACATTTGCCATTAACAATTATTATATAGGTCTAACTTATGCAAAAGTATTAACCAATAATTTCAGTTTTGGTATTAACGGCCGATACGCAAACGAAGGTTTTCCTGGTATCAGCATCCACAATGTTTTGTTTGATTTAGGATTAAAGTATGACGTGGGAATTAAAAACGCACGTTTCGGAATAAACTTTAGCAATTTTGGCTTTAACGTAAAACCTGATGGGAAGGCTCAAGTTTTAAAGTTTAACGGTCCCACGGATATTACTAACTTCACCACAGTAACCGTTCCTGGTATATTCAGATTAGGTGCAGCTTTTGATCCAATTAGAGGATATAAGCATAATCTATCTGTTGCGGCACAATTAAACCATCCAACAGATAATAATGAAACCTACGCATTAGGAGCAGAGTATGCTTTTAAGCGTATGTTCTTCGGCCGTTGCGGTTATGAGTTTGCGAGTGATGAAGCATACCGTGCGCCTTCAGCTGGT
>JBILPP010000044.1:0-9108 GCA_044373765.1 Bacteroidia bacterium | reverse complement strand
GGCTTAGGCCAACCGCGCTGTAAAAAAGTATCGGGCTTATCAGGGTTAAAAAACATACCCCTATATTCAATGCCCAAAAATTGTATAGCTCCGTAAGAGTTAATATACTCTAAGTCGTCAGCCCCTAAATCACTTAACCAAGCATAAACTGTTTTGTATTTGGTCTCAATCCCGTTCCGTCCTTTGTTAAAGAAGTTGGTGCCTGTTTGGCGCGTTATATTTACGTTTCTAACAACTAAATCGCTCCATTGGCCAACATAAACACTATCCCAACGTTTGTTGCTGTTATTGGTGATTTTATAGTTACAAATAACAAAAAAATCAGCAAAAGAATAATTCCAAGCGTAGGTTTCTAGTTTAACATGTGCACGTAAAGGTTGCGTATGTCCGCCAATTGGGGTTGATGTTCCCGGAACAATGGTGGCTGTATCACTAAATTGCATCACAAAATCTTGGTGCGAAACTGCAGATGACGAAAAAACAGAACTAGATGTTAAAGAAGATCTTTCTTGTATTGGCGTTATTGGGGTAAATTCAAATCCAGATCCGCCCGTGCTATAACCACTTGATGCATCAGCGGCACTCGTAGATACCAAAGCCTGACCATCAACCAATGCACCTAACCAAATACCTGATTCAAATAAATGTTCATTACCCTTTTGAGGGTATGCCATACTCGGTAAACCTTGGGTATTACTTCTTACTCCCGGACGACCTACAGTACCCGCATTACTTAAGGTAAGTTTAATACGTCCAGCATCTGTTGATTTTTGTGTAAACAGAACTTGCGCCTCCACTGAAGCCGCTCCTAATAATATGACTAATAATAACTTAATGCGCATGTATATTTTGTACCGACTTACAAATATGCAGTTTTTTAGCTTTTTGTACGTTAAAATTACTTGTAGTATCATCTATTTAAACTAATCGTGGTTTAAACTCTTCATTAACAAGCAATAAAGTGAGGTTATTTAATTGTAAATCCATTTTATTTAAACCTACAGGTATTACACCTTATACCTTAGTTGTATAAGATGAAGGATTTTGTCAACTTGTATTTATGAAAGTTGTTTGTTAAGAAATTATAAAGTGCAGTAAAATTGGGCATAAACCCAAATGCACATTATGAGCTATTTAAGCAATTATTTTGGTTTTACCAAATACCCAGTGTGTGCATAAATAGCATTTTATTATCAATGTGTTAGGTTGTTTGGTTTGGTGCTATTCACAAGATGTACACAATATATTACAATGCTGTGCATAACATTTAGTCTGCCTAAAATACGATAACTTAAATTACATTTGGTAGCTAACCCATACAGTAAACACCGTATTAAAAGAAGAACATGGCAGAGTTAAGAAAAAAATCAATGACCAAAAAAACAGATACCGCCCAAATGATTGAGAATGGGAAATTGCAGCCTCAAGCTGTTGATCTAGAGGAAGCGGTATTAGGTGCGTTGATGCTCGAGAAAAATGCCATCACTGTGGTGTCTGATATTTTAAAGCCTGAAAGTTTTTATAAAGATTCGCATCAAATCATATTTCAATCTATAAAAACTTTATTTAGCAATGCGCAACCAATAGACATCTTAACGGTAACATCCGACTTACGTAAGCAAGGTCAGTTAGAAATTGTTGGCGGTGCATACTTTATCACTTCCCTTACCAACCGTGTAGCATCGGCAGCTAATATCGAATACCACGCTCGTATCATTGCACAAAAATTTATTCAACGGGAGCTTATTCGTATTTCAACAGAAATACAGCGCGAGTCTTTTGAGGACAGTGCCGATGCTTTTGAATTGTTGGATAGTGCCGAACGTAAATTGTTTGAAGTATCCCAAGGGAACATCAAGCGCGATTACAAACAAATGAATACGATTGTTCGTGAAACCATTCGTGATATTGAAGGATTAAAAGACAAAGAAGGTGGTTTAACGGGAATACCTTCAGGCTTTACCAAATTGGATAGGATTACATCTGGTTTTCAAAAATCAGATTTGGTTATATTAGCCGCTCGTCCGGGTATGGGTAAAACGGCAATGGTTTTATCTGTTGCACGCAATGCTTCTTTATTATCTGAGCAGCCTCGTGCTATAGCAATTTTCTCTTTAGAGATGAGCAATAAGCAATTGGTAACACGTATGATTAGTGGCGAATCTGAGATTCCAGGTGAAAAATTAAGAAAAGGAACTTTAGCACCACATGAATGGGAACAGCTAAATACCAAGGTAGCGCGTTTAAGTGAGGCGCCAATATTTATTGATGACACGCCTGCATTAAGTGTATTTGAACTACGTAGTAAATGCCGCAGATTAAAGGAACAAAACAATATTGAAATGATCATCATCGATTACTTGCAGTTAATGCGTGGCGATGATTCAAACAATAAAAACGGTAATCGCGAGCAAGAGGTAAGTTATATCTCCAGGTCGTTAAAAGCTTTGGCCAAAGAACTCGATGTGCCTGTTATTGCATTGGCACAGTTAAGTCGTGCTTCTGAAAAACGCGGTGCCGCTGCCATTCCAATGTTATCAGATTTACGTGAATCGGGCTCTATTGAGCAGGATGCTGATATGGTAATGTTTATTTACCGTCCAGAGTACTATGGCATCACTGAGTTTGAAGACGGAGGAAGTACACACGGTGTTGCCGAGTTACATATTGCAAAACACCGTAACGGTTCATTAGATTCGCTTCGATTAAGATTCGTACATGAATTTACCAAGTTTAAAGATTTGGAAGAGCATGACTTTAGCAGCAACGATGCGCCAAGTTTTAGCAATGACGAAATGGGTGGATTTGGTAGTATGGGTACGATAACCCGTAGCAGTAAGCTAAATGATATGAGTCAGGATGATGACGAATTTACACCACCTCCATTTTAACAAAAACTTCGTTACCCAATTTATACTTTATTGTTAATATGTAGTCCATCAGAAATGGTATCGTGAATACCTTATGCCTAATGGATTTACTTGTTTCTGAAATGTTACTCGGTTTAATACTAGTTGCATGTAAAGCAGCGTAAATTAATCAGGTAAAGTCACAACGTGCACCAGACAAAATAAAATAATTTTGGGTTCAATTTTATTCCTTCAAAAAATAATCATTAAACACTACAATTTCTTTATTTTGCAGCACTTTATAAGCGAAATCTTATCATGCAATTCAATAAAAAACACCACAGTAACGACACTTTATTAAACTTATACAAAGGCATGCTTAAACCTCGAATGATTGAGGAAAAGATGCTGATCTTGCTTCGTCAGGGACAAGTTACAAAATGGTTTAGTGGCATTGGTCAAGAGGCCATTAGTGTTGGTGTTACGCAGGCATTACATAAAGATGAATACATACTTCCACTGCACCGTAACTTGGGTGTTTGGACCAACCGTGATATGCCTTTTTCGAAATTATTCTCCCAATGGCAAGGCAAGTTAAACGGCTATTCAAAAGGTCGCGAACGTTCGTTTCACTTTGGTACAAATGAACATCATATTGTTGGAATGATTTCACACCTAGGAGCCATGCTTGGAGTAGCTGATGGTATTGCACTTGCTCATAAACTTAAAGGCGAACAAAAAGTTAGCGTAGTTTTTAGTGGAGATGGAGGTGCCAGCGAAGGCGATTTTCATGAAGCAATAAATACGGCTGCGGTTTGGGATTTACCAGTTATATTCTTAATAGAAAATAATGGTTATGGTTTATCAACGCCAAGTAACGAGCAGTTTCGATGCAAAAATTTTGTTGATAAAGCAGTAGGTTACGGTATACAAGGATACAAGGTAGATGGTAACAACATTTTAGAAGTGTATGATATGGTAAATAACCTTGCCAGTAGCATGCGCTCCAATCCTCGTCCTATCATATTGGAGTGTATGACATTCCGTATGCGCGGACACGAAGAGGCGTCAGGTACAAAATATGTTCCACAAGAGTTGTTTGATGAGTGGGGCAAAAAAGACCCAATTGCTAACTACGAAAACTGGTTAAAAGCAGAGGGTATTTTAACTGATGAGATGGTTGCCGAATACCGAGTAACATTTAAAAAAGAAATTGATGAAGGGGTAGAAGCCGTTCAAGCCGAACCTGAAATTATACCCGATACAGCAATTGAAATGGCTGATGTATATGCTCCAGTTCCTTTTCAAAGCAGTGAAAATTTCGGTCATTTACAACATGTTACTGTTAAACCAACCACTGAAAATAAATCACGCAAACGTTTGGTTGATGCCATAAGTGATGGTTTAAAATTGAGCATGCGTAAACATGAAAATTTGGTGTTGATGGGCCAGGATATTGCAGAGTATGGTGGGGTGTTTAAAATAACACAAGGTTTTATGGAAGAGTTTGGAAAAGGTCGTGTGCGCAACACCCCTCTATGCGAAAGTGCCATTTTAGGTGCTGCATACGGACTCTCTGTAAAAGGAATGAAATCCATGATGGAGATGCAGTTTGCCGATTTTGTAAGTGTAGGTTTTAACCAAATTGTAAATAATTTAGCAAAAAGTTATTACCGTTGGGGGCAAAATGCTGATGTGGTGGTGCGTATGCCAACAGGAGCAGGCGTTGGTGCAGGACCATTCCACTCGCAAAGTAACGAGGCTTGGTTTTTTCATGTTCCGGGTTTAAAAGTAGTTTACCCCAGTACACCCGGAGATGCCAAAGGTTTATTGGCTGCAAGTTTAAGCGACCCCAATCCGGTGATGTTTTTTGAACATAAAGCATTGTATCGTTCTATAGAGTTGGAAGAAGAAGTATACGATGATTATTATGAAATTGAAATAGGTAAAGCACGTATTGTTAAAGAAGGAAATGAGGTAAGTATTATTACCTACGGTGCAGGCGTTCATTGGGCTACCAAACATTGCTTGGAAGCAGGTATTGATGCAGATATAATAGACTTAAGAACTTTATTGCCTTGGGATAAAGATGGCGTGATGAATAGTGTACGTAAAACAGGTAAAGCATTTATTTTACATGAAGATACCTTAACCGGAGGTATCGGTGCCGAGATTGCATCCTACATTGCCGAGCATGCATTTAAATATTTAGACGCACCAGTAAAACGTAGTGCAAGTCTTGATACTGCTGTTCCGTTTAATGTAGATTTAGAACAAAACTTTTTACCCAAAGAACGTTTTAAATCGGAGCTAAATGAGTTGTTAAATTTCTAATGTATACCAGCTTTGGTTAAATTTAAGAATACCTATTTTTGGATTTTTATTGTAGCACTTATAGTAAGTATACCGCTTTACTTCTTGGTGAAACAATGGAAAGTAAAGCAACTTCCATTTAATGAGTTTATGTTGGAAACAGCAAAAAACATTAACGAAGATTGTCCCAAAATGATTGATGAACACACCCGTTTGGATAATGTATTGGCCATGCCGCCAAATGCATTAGTATATAATTACACCTTGGTAAATATAGACATGGATGATGTAAAGATGAACAATGTTTTGCCATCACTAGAGGCGATGTTGTTAAAAACTGTAAAAGAAAACAACGATTTTAAAATCTTTAAAGAAAATAAAACCACCATTACTTATCGTTACTTTGATAAAGAAGGGTTGTTTATGGTAAAAATAGACATTACGCCTGAAAAGTATTTAGATTGAGGCATGAGATTTAGTTGCTGGAGGTATATAGTCAGCAATCAATTTTTAAGGTAACAAATAGTACGGGCATGAAACCTAAAATAAGAAATGGCGAAAGAATTTGGAATGGGGTTATGTGCTAATTTTAAACTGGTAAAGTTCAATACCCTTCAACCCTAATTTTCTATATTAGTTTTAATGCTGGTTAAGCCATTATCTAAAGTATTAGCGGTGTTTTTAGTTACAAAAGGTATCATGTATCGTTTAATCGGGTTATTTCCAACATTTCCACTGTCAATCCAATGTAATTCGGTTGTATTGGCATCTATGGATTTAAAAGTAAATACTCCAGCTGCTGTTCTTTCCGCACGGTTTACACTCAATATAAATTGTAAGCTACTGTCTTTTTTGTAACCAATGGTTTCAAAATAACCTTGCCCCAATAAAGCACCATAAAAATATTGGCGCGAACCAATTGTATCTTGTGTTTTGTTGTAAAAATAATACAGTGTACTATCTACATTTTTATTCCATAAACTCCATTGCTCCCAGTTATGGTAATTACTTAAATAAGCAAAGGTTTCACTAACGGGTTTGTTTATGGTAATGCTACGTTCTACATAATAGGTGTGCGGAAAAAATCTTGATCCCAATACAAATGCAAACAGAATTGCAAAAATGATAAAGTATATTTTAAACAGTTTCATAACAGCATTTAGTTAGTATACAATAAATAAAAAAATACCGCAGGTATGGCCAAAAACAACCCATCAAAACGATCCAATACACCACCATGTCCAGGTAAAATAGTTCCACTGTCTTTAATATGTAAATTGCGCTTTAATAACGATTCAAATAAATCGCCAAAGGTCCCAAATATTACGACCAATAGTGCAATCACCATCCAATCAAAAGTGGTTACATCATCAAACCCAAGTAAATTAGAAATGCCATAAGCCACTACTAGACTCAGAATTGCCCCACCAATGCTGCCTTCCCAAGTTTTTTTAGGTGATATGCGTTCAAATAATTTGGTCTTACCAAAACTGCGTCCAGCCAAATAAGCACCCGTATCGCTGGTCCATAACAATAAAAAGAAACCCATGGGTAATCCTGGACTATAGCTTAATGAGTTTAAGAAGCCCATTTTGGCTAACATAACAATTGGCATAGTAATGTATAACAACCCCAAAATTTGAAAAGCCAAAGTAGAAAACTCGTTATGTGTGCGCTCAAACAGTTTTATGATGAACATGAACATAAAAATAGGGATGAGGTTGTAATACCATGCTAACGATAAGTCGGCCGAAAATATCATGGTAAACATGATGAAAATAACACTTCCACAAATAATACCCAAATACTTTTCTATCCAACGTTTATCGGGTAACACCAATTCGTAAAATTCCAATAAACACAAAAAGTTAATTACAAACAGCAAGATAAAAAAGCTAAACTCGCTAAACATAGTTGCTGCAATAACAGCCGAGACAAAAATAGCTCCCGTTATGCTGCGTTGTACAAAATTACTTTTCATTGGTTGGGTTATTATTTATTAAATGCAGTGCTGTAACCACATCATTTGCGGGGCAATATATTTCAATTACACCAAATGCCTGATAGCTGCTGTCTCTTTTATTCATGCTAACTGCATTAATGCCATTTTCTTCTAGCATTTGAATAATTATTTCGGCTTCAATAGGATTGCCAGTTTGGTGTATTTTATTAAAATCACTCGCCATTGTACCACACACGTTTAAAGGTAATGTTGCGCAATATCCATAATAAACCAATGGTTAATACAACGCTGCCTGTATTTATCATCCATGATTCAAAAACATAACCATCTTGCATTATTGTTGGTAAATTATTTTTTATTGGGGTGTAACTGCTCACCACTGCAAAGGCATTGTTTACAAAATGCATGATGATGCTTATCCATAAATTACCTGTAAATAAATAAGCATATCCTAAAGCAGCACCTAATACTAAACGTGGAATAAATCCGTAAAACTGCCCATGAAATGCGCTAAAAACAATGGCCACTATCCAAACTGTAAAATGCTTTTTACCTGTTGTTAAACGGACAAAATTTTGAAGCACACCTCTAAACAAAAACTCTTCGCCAATAGCAGGTATAATAGCAATTACTATTAGGTTTATCCATAATACATCTAATGTGTCGGCCTTAACAAATGCCTGCGTAAAATGCCCTGCAAGTTCTTCTGCCGCTTTCATTTCACTTTCTAATTGTGCCATAGAAGCAGGTAGTTTTAAAAAGCTGTTTACATAAATAAGCCAACTTACAAATGGCATAGCAGTTAGTACCACTAAAATGGCCAATATGATTTCGGTTGGTTTAGTTTTACGGTTCAGTTTTAAAAACTCTGCAGGTACTTGATGCATGGATTTACAAAAATACCAAGCTGGATAAATAAATAGCCCTGCTGATGTTAAGGCTTGAATGTATTTAAGTGCATTAATGTTTGCGGTTGAGTTAAAATCAGTTAATAAACTTGGGTTACTCAAAAAATCAATGCCAAATATTGGTTTACTTGTATATAAGGCTATACTATAAGCAAAGCCCGCAAACACTAGCATCATACCTGCTAAAATAAACATGCGGGTAATAAAAAATACAACGGGATGCTCCCAAAACAATTTCTTTTCAGTCATTTACCTATTTTTGCCATGCAAATATAACAATGGTTAAGATAGGAAACATAGAATTGGGTGAATTCCCTCTATTACTTGCCCCCATGGAGGATGTGAGTGATCCGCCTTTTAGGGCAGTATGCAAAGACAATGGGGCAGACCTGATGTACACCGAATTTATAAGCAGTGAGGGTTTGATACGTGATGCGATAAAAAGCCTTAAGAAGCTTGATATATTTGATTACGAGCGCCCTGTAGGTATTCAGATATTTGGTGGTGATGAAGAGTCGATGGAGTTGGCGGCTAAAATAGTTGACGCTACTAATCCAGATTTGTTAGATATTAACTTTGGCTGCCCAGTAAAAAAAGTGGTGTGTAAAGGAGCAGGTGCGGCTATTTTAAAAGATTTACCTCAAATGGTTAAAATAACCGACCGCGTAGTTAAATCTACAAAATTGCCTGTTACCGTAAAAACACGTTTGGGTTGGGATGAAAACACGAAGAACATTGAAGAAGTAGCCGAGCGTTTGTTTGATGTAGGTATTAAAGCTTTATCCATACACGGACGTACGCGTGCCCAATTATATAAAGGCGAGGCAGACTGGACGTTAATTGCTAAAGTTAAAAACAACCCACGCATACAAATTCCAATTTTTGGTAATGGTGACATAGATTCTGCACCAAAAGCGTTGGAGTACCGCAATAAATATGGTATTGATGGAATCATGATTGGTAGAGCGGCTATTGGTTATCCTTGGATATTTAATGAAATAAAACATTACATGGCTACAGGACAATTATTGGCAGCACCATCTTTAATTGAGCGTGTAGAGGTTGTTCGTAAACA
>JBILPP010000355.1:0-2584 GCA_044373765.1 Bacteroidia bacterium | reverse complement strand
TTATACCAAAAAGCGCAGACGCGTTATCAAATACAATTTAACACCCAATGAACTTTTACATGAGTTAAACAGAAAAGGACTAATTCGAAATTAGTTATGCTGAACGCTCTTTTAAATTGATTTTAAAAGAAATTTAAACAATAAAAAGTTGATTGGTTTTGGCAGAAAGAGGATGGGATTTATTTACTCCCCTTTAATTCTGTTTCTCTTTTTTTATCGGTCTTGTTGGCTCGCTTGCTATTGCCAAACACGCTTACTGTAAAATACCTGCCCGGATATTTTTGCATGTCAGCTAAAAGTGATTTTAATTCTCTGCTGCTGCCACTTAAGTTTTTATATAACGAATCATTATTTGCCAACTGGCCTAACGTGCCTTCACCACGGTTAATTTTCTCTAGCATAACACCCATTTCAAAAAGAGATTTATTTAGGTTATTGATGATACTGGTAACATCAGCTGCGGCAATGCTATCTGTAATGTTTTTTATGTTTTTAATAGTGTGAGATAGCAGCTCGTTATTGTTACGTAAGTTGCGCATGATACTTTCGGTATGTGAAAACATATCTTGTATTTTACTTTCTTGCCCTCTGGTAAGGATATCTAATCTACCCGTTATATTTTTAACGTGATTCAATGTGGTTGATAAATCATCAACCCCTTTTGATAGTTTAGCAGTTCCTGTTGAGTCGAATACGTCATTCATGCTCAATAGCACTTTGTCTAACGTTGCCAGCACTTGTTCGCTTTTTTCTTTTATTGGCGAGACCATATTACTTATTGCTTCTGATAAGCCTTCTTCCATTGATGCATTAAGTGTATCATTTGGGTGCAAAATTTCTAATGATTGCCCTAATTTTATGTTAATGATTTTAGTGCCTAATAAATCGCTACTCGCAATTTCGCCCACCGTACCTTTTGGCATTAGAACCTCTCCATCAACCATAATGGTAACTAATATTTTGTTTGCATTTCCAGTTTCTAATAACCTCACATCTTCTACTTGTCCAATTTTAAAGCCATTAATAAGCACTTGGGTTGATTTAACAACACCACCAGCATTGCTGTATACAATGTAATAACGAGAATAGGGTTTAAGAAAGTTAAACCCTTTCATAAAGTTAAACCCTACAAAAAGTACAACGATGCCTAAAAAGGCGAATAATCCAACTTTGGCGTCTTTAGAAATCTTCAAAATGCTATTTAATAATTATCTGGGCAAAAATAAATAAACTACTGGCAATACAAGTTAAAAAAGAAAACTAGTTTTCTTTTTCTAAAGATATTTTATATTGTTTTACCGCCTCGGCTATTGCTTTTGCCAATTCATCTTGCCCTTTATTGCTGGTAAGGTAGGCTCTTTCTTTTGGATTGCTGATAAAACCTGTTTCAATAAGTATACTTGGCATTTTACATTTCCATAATACCATAAACCCGGCTTGTTTAACCCCACGACTGGCGCGTTTTACGTTGGTAAAGTTTTTTTCAACGTTAGCAGCAATCTTTAAACTTTGCTCTAAATATGCATTTTGTAAAAAGCTAAAATAAATGTGAGCCTCTGGCGAGTTAGGGTCGAAACCTTCATATTTTTCTTCGTAATCCTTTTCCAATAAAATTACTGCATTCTCTCGTCTTGCTACATCTAAGTTACCTTCGCTTTTATGCAAGCCCATGCTAAAAGTTTCGGTACCAAATACATCGGTTTTTTTGTTGGCATTGCAATGTAGGCTTATAAATAAGTCGGCATTTTTCCTATTGGCAATACCTGCACGTTCGTATAGCTCAATAAATTCATCTTTATCTCTGGTGTAAATAATGTTCACATCAGGCATAATTGTCTTAATCACTTCGCCTAATTTTAGCGTAACAGCAAGGGCTATGTCTTTTTCATGTGTTCCACCGTAGCTTGCTCCTACATCTTTACCTCCGTGTCCGGCATCAATGGTTATCGTTTTAATTTTGGGCTGCTGCATTTGGTCTAATGGAGCATACGCACAAAGCATTATCAACAACAACAAACAAGATATTGTGAAAGGTAATTTTAATAAGTACTGAGTTTTATATAGTTTTGTGCGCATTGACATACTACAATTTTATAACGTATAATTTGATTAACAGCATAAATCGTTCATTTTGTTTTACCGCGTTGGTGTTAATGTGTTCAGTTGTTTATGCACAGAAGCCTAATTCGGCTCCCAAAGCAACCCCTAAACCATTAATTCCTGTGGTTGTCAAAACGCCTTTGGATAGTGTTAAGTCAAAATTCGTTCCAACTGCTGATAGTATAGTTAATGAAACTGCAACAGCGGAGCTAAGGGATACCGTTGAAGTTCGTTTGGCTAAATCGGCACTTAAATCAAAAGTTAAATATTCGGCCCAAGACAGTATTGTGTATAATGCTTTAACCCAAGAGGTATTTCTATACGGGAAAGCTAAAGTTGTTTATGATGATTTAACCATAGATGCTGATTTTATAAAAATTGAATTAAGTAAAACCTTGGTTCATGCCACTGGTATTTTAGATAGTTCGGGTTATTTGCACGGTACGCCTGTTTTTAATCAAGGAGGGACAGAATACAAGGTCCA
>JBILPP010000043.1:0-9138 GCA_044373765.1 Bacteroidia bacterium | reverse complement strand
GAAAATTTAAAACTGAAAAATGCCATTAATGTTAGGGTAATTGCCAAAGACTTATCGCAATTAAGCGAGGTGAAGGAATTGGTTGAAGAGTTGAAAAATGAACATATACATTGCCTAATAAACAATGCTGGCTTTGGATATTTTGGCCCATTTAACGAGTGCCAATGGAAAACCACCGAAGATATGATGGAGTTAAACATGACCACACTTACCTATTTAACCCATTGCTTTTTGCCTAAAATGATTGAAAACAGTGGTGGGAAAATATTAAATGTGGCCTCGGTTGCTGGCTTTTTGCCGGGACCAAACATGGCCGTATATTATGCTACCAAAGCTTATGTATTGCACTTTAGTGAAGCCATTGCACAAGAATTAAAAGGTACAGGTGTTACTGTTACTGCTTTATGTCCAGGCCCAACCGAATCACAGTTTATGGATGTATCTGGTATGGGTGAAAGTAAATTGGTTAAAGGACGTAAGTTGCCTACATCAAAAGAAGTAGCCGAATATGGATACAAAGCCATGATGCGCGGACAACATGTAGCTATTCATGGTTGGGGTAATTACATGCTTTCGGTATTGCCTCGATTATTCCCTCGCAGGTTAATTACCATGGTGGTTGGTATCATACAGCAGAAGTAAGCTACTTTTATCAACCAAAACAAAACTTATGTTTTTCACTTTTCATAACACAGTTGAGTTGCTTGGAATTATAGCATTTGCATTTAGTGGTGCTTTAGCAGCCATGCAAAAAAAGCTCGATGTATTTGGCATATTGGTTCTAACTTTTGTTACGGCAATTGGAGGAGGAACACTGCGTGATTTAATGATTGGCAGTTTGCCTGTATCTTGGATGAAAGATTTGGAAACCATTATTGCCCTTTTAATTTGTTACTTAATGGCGCTATTTTTCGCCAAATTTATCCGCAGGTTTCACCACACCATGTTTTGGTTAGACACCATTGGCCTTGCGTTTTTTTGTGTAGTAGCGATTGCCAAAGCCATTACTTTTGGCTTGCATCCAATGGTAGCAGTGGCAATTGGCACTATTAGCGGTTGTTTTGGTGGTATTATTCGCGATGTATTGTTAAACGAAATCCCTTATGTGTTTAGAAAAGATGTTTATGCTAGCGCATGTATAGCAGGTGGCGTGGTTTACTTTGGTTTGCTTAAATTTATACCGGATGAAAATTTAGTCAGCATTATAGCTGGTTTTGTAATTATTATAATACGTGCAAGTGCAAGGTATTTTAATCTACATATGCCGGATATTTATAAGAGAAGTTAATAGTAATACTTGTAAGAAACCCTACTTTGTTCTTTTCCGTCTCCATCGTATACAATTACTGTTGTTGGTAGGTTTTTATCGTTATATAAATACGTGGTTTTACCACAAGGGGCCTCTTCATTTTTATCTTCTTCCGCCTCAAAACGACAACTAACTTCAATTGGCAAATTGTGCGAATTGTAGGTGATGTATTTTACGGTTAAAACATCCTCCTCAATAGAATCGAGCAGTTGATTGGTATAGTGATATTTCTTTTGCCAAATATAACGTGGTTTCAACTTACCTGAAAGTATAATACGAGAGAGCGTATCATTATTGAAAAGTTCAGCAATATGAAACTTCTTCTCAATTAAATAGGCTTCTAATGTATCATCATAAAACCTATTTCCCTCCTCTATTAATTGATAATGGCTATTATACATCCGGTAAAAGGATTTCACCTCTGAAATTCGTTCATATTTATTATAAGAAATGTAATCTATCCACTCCATTTTTCCGTTCTTAATTACACGTATTGAAGAATAACGACCATCCGATTTCCTTTCAGTAAGTAGGCATGTGTCACCAGAACATTTGACGGTATGTTCTGTTGTTTGAAACAACTTACCATACATGATATTCTCTTCTCGCGTTAAGTTTCCTAACTCATCAAACCAATGTATGTATTTATCCTCAGCATTGAGTGTATCTTTAGCATCCAGAGTTGAATAAATTAATTTCTTTCTCAGCTTACCTTTTTCAAAGAGTTGAAAATAGGAATATCCGTTCTGAAAATTCTTTAAAAGAACCTCGTCACCATTAGCATTATAATGTGTGGTTTGAAGAGTGCGTCCTTTATTTGTAGCATCAATAATATCAACCTGTTTTACTTTCTTCTCTTTAATTAATCGAAGCAGGAGGGTATCAGGATATAATTGCTCTGATTCTTGAGCGAACGATAAAGAAGCAATGAGAATCATTGATAGTAAAATGATGTATTTAAGCATAGGCATTGTTTGAGTTTTCAATTTAGTTTTATAAACCATTATTCTCCCAATAATTAGTAAAATCAACTTTTAAAACGGCACATTAAATAGATTAACCCATGGCAAACTTTTTGTTTCTCCAATTCTGAATAGGCTTTTCAATAATCATCCATGATATCCAAGCCAGTAAAAACGTGAGTAAATAATACGCCAAAAAATAAACGTATTTGTTGTTAAGTTGTACACCTATGTGTGGCACTAGCCAAAAATAAAGGGTTGGTATGAATAGATGATAAACATATAATCCATATGAAATTTTACCGGAGTACACAATACTCGGGTTTTCTAAAACCCATTTAAAAAGCCACTTAAAACCATTGGTTGATGCCCTTAAAATAATCAACGCGGCAAGCACGGCAAATAAAATTTCATCTAAAGTTTCTTTGTACCATTGGAGCTTGTGCATTAAAGTAAACGTAATTACATAAACGCCTAAATAACCATACAACCAAATGGGTTTTGATAACCAAATCAACCAATTACTTTTATACATTTTGATATAGGCCAATAATGCACCAACGCCAAACGTACTCATACAACAAATGGTTGCGTATGATGTGGCCAACCAATTATCTGTAAACACAAAAATACTTACACGGGCCAACAGTGAAATGATTATGGTTGATATGATTAATGCAAGCGGATGTTTTCTGCCTAAAAACATAATCAGTAAAGGCCAAAACAAATAAAATTGCTCCTCTACCGCTAACGACCAAAAGTGGTTAAAATCGCCAACAAAAGTTAGGTTGATGTATTGGTAAATGTTTGAAGTATAAGTAACCAACCAAGTAAATATCTCCCTGATATTTTTATAGTTGATAGCAAATAAATAAAACAACAAGATGTAATAAATAGGGGAAATTCTTAACAACCTGCGCACGTAAAAATGTTTGATTGCTTTGGACCTGCTTATTTTCTCTGCTTTTATATTTTGGTTTGATTGCAAT
Source organism: Bacteroidia bacterium (assembly GCA_044373765.1). Taxonomy (GTDB): domain Bacteria; phylum Bacteroidota; class Bacteroidia; order UKL13-3; family UKL13-3; genus UBA6183. Next base: position 5,878 of record JBILPP010000043.1, on the reverse strand, counting down.
AAAATACCCGTAATTAAAAAACCACTTAGCACAAAAAAGAACGTTACGCCATGCGTAAACGGAAATACTTTTAAAACTGGATTAGTCCACTGCCATTGCATCCAATGTGCCAACATCACCATTACCACTGCAAAAAAGCGCAGCCCGTCTAATTGTACTATTCTTTCTTTGTGGTTTGTTTGCATGCGGCTTGTCAACTCCGAAAATTAATCAACCCTCAATACAATCTTACCAAACTGTTCCCCCCTAGCCATTTTTTCTACAGCTGTTTGTGCTTGTGCTAATGGAAAAACTTCATCTACCACAGGTACAATTTTGTGGTCATCAATAAACTTAACCATAGCAGCAAATTCTTCATCATTACCCATGGTGCTACCACAAATGGTGAGTTGTTTCCAAAATATTTTTGCGGGTACACCACTATTAAAAGCACCTAAGGTTGCACCGTAAAAGGCAATTCGTCCTGCTGGTTTACAAATGTCAATTAACTTCTCAAACTGTTCACCGCAAGCACTGTCTACAATGGCATCAAAACCACCACTCATTTTTTGTACCTCTTTGTGCCAATTTTCCGTTTTATAATTTACGCCACCTTTGGCACCCATAGCCACAGCTTTAGCAATTTTTTCATCGCTACCCGATGTAACATATACATTGCAACCTAATGCAATGGCAAACTGCACACAAAACAAGGCCACACCACCACCTGCACCCGTAATTAAAACGGTATCGCTCGGTTTGGCTGCAGCGCGCGTTATTAATGCCCTATAACCGGTTAAACCGGCAAGTGGAAATGCAGCGGCTTGTTCGGCTATTAAATGCGCAGGTTTCTCGTGCAACAAACGTGCTTGTACTTTTACATACTCGGCAAATGTGCCATCTTGAGCCATGCCTAAAATAATGTAATCCTTGGCTTGTGTGTTGGGGTTACTTCCCCAATTTAAAGATGGATTAATCACCACCTCTTTACCCAACCAATGTTTGTTTTCCTCATCAAAAACAGAATCAACAACTCCACACCCATCGCTGCCTTGTATGCTCGGAAAACGTAATCCGCCATACTGCCCCTTTTGAATCCAATAATCGCGGTGATTAAATGCAGCTGCATTAATTTTAACCAATGCTTCACCTGCTTGTAAAGTTGGCTTTTCAACATCAGTATAAGTTAGTGGTTGGTTAATTCCTTCCAGTATGATGGCTTTCATTGTGAATGATTAATTGATTGAGGAGTAATTGGTTTATGAGTTGTTTGGTTTCTGCTTAATTGTTTGAGCATTTCTCGAAACGGTGTTACTACAAGCTAATTTAATGAATTACATACTATTGTGCGCAAACAATCCTTCTTTTGTTGCCAAGTAAGCATAAGCATTCATATTGTCGCTATCATAAATAAAACTACGCACAAATTCTTGTTGTTGCTCATCAAAACGCATGGCCACAACATATTTTTTATGTATGAGTTGTTTTAATACATCTGCTACCACATTGGGTGCAGCCTTACATTCAGCAAGTATGTTATCAAACGGCTCTACAAAATAGATGGCGTTTAAAATATCGTATTCTATATCGGTTAATTGCGATTCCATAAAATTCTAATTAAGTTTTCTATCCTTCCAATTATAGGTACCCAAGTTACCCCAAATACCAATTATTAAAACATACAAAATATGAAACGGTTCTGCTAAAGGCAAAAACAATAAATATTTTTGACGATTATAAAACCGCATTACATCAAACAAAAACAAAACTTCAATTAATGCCTTTACCAAAAGCAAAAAAAGGCCTGTTTCAATATTTATAATAAGATGTAATGCTACGATAAAATTAAACAAATAAGCGCCCACCATAACAGCGGTAATGTAGCGGTTTTCGTATTTGGTACTTTTACTTACCCAGCGTTTACGTTGGTCGGCCAACTGTTGTATAGATGCATTGGCAGTTGTACTAACCACGGCATCAATGTGTTTTAAAAAATGAATACTATCGGGGTAAAGTTTAAATACTTTGTGCAATAAAAACTCATCATCGCCACTGGCAATTCCATCGTTACCACTGTATCCACCTACTTCATAAAACACTTTCTTTTCGAAAATTAAATTAGCCGCACTGCACATGTTTGGATTTTTGAGTTGAATAGCTGATGCACCTATACCCACCAATCCAGCAAATTCTAGCGACTGTATTTTTTCAAACGTATTATCCGCCTTAAACTCCACAGGCGCATAAATAAGTTTACTGCACTTTTCATCAATAAAATTATTAATGGTTGATAACCAATTTAGGCCACGGGTACAATCAGCATCTGTTAAAATTACATACGGATATTGAGCTTGTTCTATGGCAAAAGTAATGGCTGCTTTTTTTAGTTTACGTTGTTGTCCGTCATCAACCATGTTTATTAACCTCATGTTGTAATTGGTGTTTTGTTTGATGAATTCACTCACTACACCCGCAGTATCGTCCATTGAATAATCGTTAATTACAATAACCTCGTAACATGAAGCATGGTAGTTTTGGTTGATGATAGATTGCAAACAATGTGTAATTACATGCTCTTCATTACGCGCTGGAACCAAGATTGAAAACTTATTATTTGTACTTGAAGTCTTATTATCAAATGGTTTTATAGCCCTCCATCCCATCCAATAAATACCAATTAACAGCACATAAAAAGCAAGCAATATCAACGAAACATAAAACAAGAATAACATCATTTATTTACTTGCCTCCATCTTAAAATAAAAAACAAACCGATCAATCCAGGAATCATTAAATTAATTATCCATAAGGTGTAGGCTGTTAATAATACTGGGGTTACCACTGCGGTAAACATCCCAAAAAACCATAATGCACTCGCACCTCGCATACCCACTTCAACCAGAATAAAACTGGGCACAAATGATTGAGCACACAATGTAGCTATAATACAAGCCATGCCTTGGGCGAAGGTTACATCCACATTAAACAGCACTAATAAACAATAATACTGCGCCAAAAATATGATATACCGTAAAAAAGAAATCATCAGTACTTGCACCAACTCACTTCGTTTGTATAATTTAAACACGTTAAGGTAAGGTTTAATTTTATTGGTGATGGTAAGCTTTGACAACCACGCCATATTAAGATAAGCGACAAACGTAACAACAACCAATACCAATAAAATTGTATATGCCGTATTGCTCTGGTTTTCGGATAGGATTTTATTGTAAAACATAAACCAAATAAGAGCACACAAGCCAAAGCCAGCAGTCATAATTACTTGTGCAGTATGTCCAATTACCGTAATTAATGTGCCACGTATCTTATCCATCTTTTTTAAATGAATAACCCTACCAACAAAATCACCCAATTGATTAGGGGTGATCATATTTAAAGCCACACCAGAAAGAACACCTTGCATAGCCTCAATAAAAGTAATGTTCTCATTTTTTTGGACCAACAAACGCCATTTTAAAGTTTCAAGCAACCAGTTAAATACCATCAAAACTAGTGTTAGGAATAATAGTATAATAGATTTCACATTCCAAACCACTGTAGTTTCATGCCACAACCTATCCAAATCGTAAGCATAAAATAGCTTATAAAAAATAAAGCCGAATGTTATGGGTAATAAGGCAAACTTTACTACTGATATTATTTTTTTTAGGTATGGCTGTTCAGCTATCAAAGTGTTTTGTAACTTGCGTGAGTAGAATAATTAATTACTTTTCAAACATAACAACTTTGGGCAACTTAGCGCAGATAAAAAATTACGACAAAATAATTTTAGGTATTGATCCCGGCACTGTTGTTATGGGTTATGGTTTGATTGGTATTGAGAAAAAGAAAGCTCATTTAATAAGTTTAGGTATTGTAAAGTTGAATAAACTTGATGATCACAGTATAAGATTAAAACGTATTTTCGAGCGTGTTACTGCATTAATAGACCAATATACACCAGATGAGTTGGCCATTGAAGCACCTTTTTTTGGCAAAAACGTACAGAGTATGTTAAAACTAGGAAGAGCCCAAGGAGTGGCTATTGCTGCAGCCATAACAAGAGAAATGACGGTTAATGAATACTCACCCAAAAAAATCAAACAATCGATAACAGGTAACGGTAATGCCACTAAAGAACAAGTGGCAATAATGCTTCAAAGTTTACTGGGGTTTAAAGAAACGCCTGAATTTTTAGATGCAACAGATGGATTAGCCGCTGCATATTGTCATTTCATACAAAACTCAAGCATTATTGCTGCCGTTTCAAAAAACACAAAAACAAAAACCACTAGAAAAAAAACAAGCACTTGGGAGGCTTATGCAGCAGCTAATCCAACAAAAATAAAAAAGCCTTAACGTTATTTACGCTAAGGCTTTTTTGTTTCACCGCAATTAATAATAATTTACTTTATTGAAGTATAGCCTTACGAATACCTGAGGCTATTTGTTCGTATTGATCATGCGTAAAAACAACACGTTCTTTTTCAAAATTAAGGTCACCCATTTCGTTCATAGGTACCAAATGGATGTGTGCATGAGGAACCTCTAAACCAATTACAGCAACCCCAATACGTTTACAAGGTATAGCAGTTTTAACTGCTTTGGCTACAATTTTTGCAAACAAATGTAAGCCCGCAAATTGCTCATCATCCATATCAAAAATGTAATCAGTTTCCACTTTAGGAACAACCAATGTATGTCCAGCTGTTAAGGGGCGAACATCTAAAAATGCGAGAAAATCATTGGTCTCGGCTACTTTATAACAAGGGATTTCTCCTGCAATTATTTTTGAAAAAATGGTAGCCATAATTATAAACTAATTTCTATAATCTCAAATTTAACAATCCCAGCAGGTGCTGTAACTTCAACAATATTACCAACTACTTTACCCATTAAACCTGATCCAATTGGCGATTTAATGGATATTTTTCCAGATTTAAAATCTGCTTCTGAATCAGAAACCATGATGTAAACCATCTCCTTTTTAGATGTAAGATTAAGCACCCTTACTTTGCTTAACATCATTACCTTACTGTTGTCTAATTTAGATTCATCAATCACACGTGTGCGTGTTATCAAATCCTCTAATTGAGCTATGCGTCCTTCTAGTAGTCCCTGATCTTCTTTAGCGGCATGGTATTCTGCATTCTCACTCAAATCCCCCTTATCTCTTGCATCTGCAATTTGCTTTGAAATAAAAGGGCGCTGAACGTGTTTCATTTCATACAAATCCTTTTGCATTTTTTCAAATCCTTCTTTCGATACATAATTAATTTGTGCCATATTTATTTCAATACGTTAGTTGTAATCAGTTATAAAAATAAAGAAACGCCTCCCTTGCAGGAAGCGTTTCTCTTTATAGTAATATGCGAATATATCTTATTTTTTATTATCTATAGATAACGTAATAGATAAGTTGTGAATACCATTGAAAACGCGGGTAGGAGCATAAGAATAATCGATGGCTACGCGTGTGCCACTTTTACTAATAGGCAAAATGAAACCAGCACCTCCTGCAAAACCAACATATTGCGTGTAATAATCATTTGCATCAAGAATATTTTCTTGATAAGCATAACCACCACGCAACATTACCGTTTCTTTAAATGCATATTCTAAACCTACAGCAGTAACATTGGCCGAGAATGCATTATAATTAAAGTTACCATGAGCAGTTAAACGATGAAAATAAGTTTCACTGGCTGCCGCATCTAAACGCATATCATATGATGCGCCAATATGAATTAGCGATGGTAAGTTGTAGCTTTCTGATCCCATTAAAGCTCTTCTATCGGCTCCTGTTATTGAGTTTATAGAACGGAATGACAAACCAGAACCTGTTTGGGTCATATTAGGACCAATATTTTTAATACTGATACCAAAACGAAAATCTTCC
>JBILPP010000042.1:0-9176 GCA_044373765.1 Bacteroidia bacterium | reverse complement strand
ACCAAATACATTTTGTATCGCTTTTATTTCTTGTGCATCGCCCAATGGCGTGGAAGTACCATGGGTATTAATGTATTGAACCTCTTCAGGTTTAATCCCTGCTTCTTCTAGTGCCATTTTCATTACGAGACTTGCGCCCAATCCTTCTGGATGAGGTGCTGTCATGTGGTAAGCATCGGCACTTGCACCGCAACCTACCAACTCGGCATATATTTTTGCACCACGCGCTTTTGCGTGTTCTAAGTCTTCTAGTATTAAAGCACCCGCTCCTTCACCTAAAACAAAACCATCGCGGGTTAAGTCGTAGGGACGTGAGGCAGTTTGAGGTTCATCATTTCGCTCTGAAAGCGCTTTCATTGAATTAAAACCACCAATTGCAGGCTCACAAACACTCGCTTCAGACCCCCCTGTTACAATCATATCTGCTTTGCCCGCCTTAATATATAGGAACGCATCACTGATTGCATTTGTGGAACTTGCACAAGCAGAAACAACTGCAAAATTAGGTCCTCTAAAGCCGTACTTAATTGAAATTAATCCAGAAGCAATATCAGCAATCATCATCGGGATGAAAAAGGGACTGAAACGAGGTGTTCCATCACCTTTGCTAAAGGCCATTACTTCTGCATGAAACGTACTTAAACCTCCAATACCGGAAGCCCAAATCACACCCACACGGTCTTTGTTGACTTTTTCCAGATCAAGACCTGCGTCTACAAGAGCCTCATCGGCTGTAACCATTGCGTATTGGGTATACGGATCCATTCTACGCGCTTCTTTGCGGTCAATGAAATTGGTTACATCGAAATTTTTAATTTCGCAGGCAAACTGTGTTTTGAATTTGGATGAGTCAAAACGGGTGATAGGGGCTGCCCCACTCACACCGTTTGACAATGCTGTCCAATAATCCTGAACATTGTTACCAATAGGCGTTAAAGCTCCAATTCCTGTAACAACTACTCTTCGGGATGTCATTTAAATACGTTTGTTTAAATAAAATTAAGCTTTTGCGTTTTGCTCAATGTAAGCAACCGCTTGACCAACAGTACCAATTTTTTCGGCTTGATCATCCGGAATTGCGATATTGAATTCTTTTTCGAATTCCATAATCAATTCAACGGTGTCTAGTGAATCAGCACCCAAATCGTTGGTAAAGTTAGCTTCGTTAGTAATTTCACTCTCTTCAACGCCAAGCTTATCTATAATGATAGCTTTTACTCTTGTTGCTACGTCTGACATTTTAGTATTTTATTTTAGTTTCGAATGTGCAAATAAAGTGTTTTTTTTAACTAAAAAGCAAACACAGCTATTTTTTTGATGTTTGTGCAAAAAAATCCAGTCAAGTAAACACCTCCATGGTCTAATTTTCGTTACTTCGCAGCAAATACCAACATTTATCAAAAAGTTTGAGTTAGATATCGAATTTGAATACGATTTTTTGCTTTACGGGATTGTATCGCAAGAAAAGCCCCATCGATTAGTTTGGTTTTTGAATAAAATCTACCCCTATCACTTTTCAAGAGTAGATGACTATGAAATAGATATAAACTCCAAATTATGTGTGTTTGCCCAATTTACATTCATTGACGAGGAAAACCATATTAACTATACACTTATTGGAAACAGAGATGAATCTCAGCTATTGATTCCTGAATTAAAAAACTTTGACTACCTGCTTTTAATTAAAGGTGCAATTGATTTTTTTGAGGAAGAGACGCTAAAGGAGAACATCAAAACTATACCAACTGTACAAATAATATTTGAAGTTGAAACTGAAAAACTAAAATCTAAACATAACCTTGTGTATGTTTGATACATGCATATAAAACAATTAATTAACGTTGCTAAACAATAATTAAGTTACATTTGAGAGCCTGAAAAAAGGACAAATAACCTTAGCATAAATATGAAGACAGCGAATTTTAACCGCACCAAAATTGTTGCCACGATTGGCCCGGCAACCTCTAGTTACGAAATGCTTAAAACCATAATAGAAGAGGGTGTTGATGTTTGTAGATTGAATTTCTCTCATGGAACATATGAAGATCATAAAAAAGTAATCGATAACATAAAGCAAGTTAACCATGACTTGAATACCCATGTAAGCATGTTACTGGATTTACAAGGACCAAAATTGCGTGTAGGAGAAATGCTAGACAATAAGGTAGATTTAAAAACGGGTAGTATTATCACTGTTTGCACTAAACCAATTGTAGGTACATCAGAAAAAATTTCGGTGAAATTTGAAACACTTGCCAAAGATGTAAAACCAGGCGAATTGATTTTACTTGATGATGGAAAAATTGAAATTGAGGTAGTAGAGACCAATGGTGAAGATGAAATAAAATGCAAAGTGAATTTTGGTGGATTTTTATCTTCAAAAAAGGGATTCAACTTGCCTCAAACCAAATTATCAATTCCAGCCATGACAGAGAAAGACCGAAATGATTTGATGTTTGGTTTGGAACATAAGGTGGATTGGATAGGCCTTAGCTTTGTTAGAAAAGCTGAAGATATACTTGAATTAAAAGAGATAATCGACAAATCTGAATGGAAACCGAGGGTAATTGCTAAAATTGAAAAACCCGAAGCATTGGATAACCTAGATGAAATTATAGCCGTAACTGATGGCGTAATGGTTGCACGCGGTGATTTGGGAGTTGAGTTGCCAATGGAACAAGTGCCAGTAATTCAAAAGCGCATCGTAAAAAAATGTATTGAAGCCGCTAAACCGGTAATAATCGCAACCCAAATGATGGAGAGCATGATAACAAATTCATCTCCTACACGTGCAGAGGTTAATGATATCGCCAACGCTGTAATGGATGGTGCTGATGCTGTTATGTTAAGTGCCGAAACATCAGTAGGTGCTTATCCTGTTCTGGCTATAAAACATATGCAGCGCACCATTGCCGAAGCGGAGAAAACAAATGCTCCTTTTTTTAAAGGCAAACGTCCAACTGACGACTCTCCTACTTTTTTAAGTGACGAAATATGCTTCACCGCAGTAAGAATATCAGACCACTTGAAAGCATCAGCTATTGTGAGCATGACTTTTAGTGGCTATACAGCTTATAAAATATCATCGTTCAGGCCTAAGGCTGCTATATATATTTTTACAGGAAACCAAAGGTTATTAAACACATTAAGTTTGGTTTGGGGCGTGCGCGCCTTTTATTATAAAAACTTCGAAAGCACCGATCAATCTATACAAGATGTTAACGACATACTTAAGGAAAAAGGATTAATTAAGGCTGGAGAGTTGGTGATAAATACCGCAAGTATGCCAATAAAAGACAGACCAAGAACAAACGCAGTGAAAGTTAGTGAAATTGAATAAATAAAAAAGATTCGCATAAAAATGCCCCAATGAGTAAAACACTTATTGGGGCATTTTTATTTATAAAATAAAATTAGAACCCAATTTTTTTGCGACCGTGTTCTACCTTTTCTGCCTTTTCAAGCACTTCTTCTTTCATTTTATCTTTATATGCTTGCATGGCATCTGCCAACTCATCATCGTAAGTGGCTAATATTTGAACTGCCAGTAATCCTGCATTTTTAGCATTGTTAATGGCAACAGTAGCAACTGGAACGCCACCAGGCATTTGCACAATGGATAATAGTGAGTCCATTCCTTCTAAAGCTTTTAGCTTAACGGGAACGCCAACAACAGGAAGTGTGGTTATTGATGCAACCATACCAGGTAGATGAGCAGCACCGCCAGCCCCTGCAATAATTACTTTTAAACCACGGCTACGTGCTGTTTTAGCGTATTCGAACATACGCTCCGGGGTACGATGAGCAGATACAACAGTAATTTCATAATCAATTTTAAAATGATTTAGAACTCTTGCAGCCTCTTGCATTACTTCAAGATCGCTATCACTACCCATTATAATTCCTACCTTTTTCATACTTCCAATTATTTGTACGAAAATAAGAAAAAGGTTGAAAAGGAAGCATTGTTTAAATATTGACAATTCTATTTTTCCTCAAATATTACCGCAAAAATAAAAGTGAAAAAGCTATCATTTTACAACATTACACAAACAAATTCCAACATGATAAAAAATAGATCTAACGGGTAAGTCTAATTTTGCAAAAGATATAAATCTAGGGACGAATTATAGCAGAAAATAAACAAAGATGAGAGCAATAAATTTACTAATACTGAATATTGGGAGATGTTTTACTGTTATAATGATGGTACTAATTGGGGGTACAAAATATACTCAGGCTCAACATTTAAGCATTTCAAATTCTGGTCAAACAGGTACCTCAGGAACCAATTGGAGCATCACTGGTAATACTCTAAATGTTGCAGCTTCAGGATCAGCAAACATTCATCCCGATGTAATTACCAATCACTTAACAAATGTGGGGGATTTAACAGTTGTGTTACCATGGCAGAGCTTGGTTGTAAGAAGCTTAAATTTAATCAGTAGCATAACATATACAGGTTTTAGTAACAGAACACTAACATTTAATTGTGCAAATAACCTGATTGTTGGGAGCACAATAGGAATTACATCAACAAATGCAAGTTTGAATTTGGTTCTAAGAACAGCTTTAAGTGCATCATCTCCTAGTAATGGATGGATACAATTGAATGGTGTTAACATTAACACCAATGGGGGGCATTTTTGGGCTGGAGGTGGTGCAACTAACACAACCTGGAATGGTTTAACAGTTGGAAACGCAAAGGCACCAATTTGGGAAGATGACTATCCTGGAATTGATATTGTTGGGTCATCCATTACAACCAATGGTGGAAATCTAAGTGTGTCGGGGTTATCATGGAATACCACAGATGATGACGGATTAAATTATGGCATTAACATCGAGAATTCAAACATCTCTACGCAAACAGGAAGCATTACTATAGCAGGAGAGGTAATGGGGAGATATGCCAACGGAGTTGGCACAAGAATCATTGCAACTTCAAGCAACAACACTATAAGTACCACAAGTGGATCTATAACAATAACAGGAACAGGAAGTGACCAAACAACCAATGGCAATGCCTATAGACATGGGGTTGTTATTCATTCTCAATCAAATTTAATAAAAACATCTGTTTCTTCTTTAAGCGGAAATATAAGTGCCACAGGCACTGCAAATTTCACCGCAACAATAAACGATAAGGAGGGATTAATTATTTCAGGAACAGGCGTAGAGATTGTATCTCAAACAGGTAATATTGAACTCAAAGGAAGTAATGTTCTCGAATCATCTGGTCAATATTCTAATTCTATCCGTCTTGCACCAGATAATTCTACTAATGCTGTTCGTATTGGTTATAATGGAACAAATGCATATAGCGGGAACATTTTAATTGAAGGTAATTCTATATACCAAAGAAACCAAAATGTGGGCTCAGGTTCAATCGCCATACAAACTACAGGCAACTTAACCATACAGCCATCGGGTAATACATTCACTTATGTGCGAGCTGGGGCTTCCGGCACACTTACATTTGATGACGATTGGAATTTTGGAACGAATTTAGGGAGTTTTACTTTGGGCAAAACAACCAACACTACAAACTTGACTTATTCAAGCCCACTAACAACATCAGGCTCAATAAACATATATGGAGGTAATATTTTTGCACAACAAAACCTTACTTCTACAGTAATTGGAGCCGCTATTTTAATCCAAGCAACAGGTTATATTGATTTAGCATCAAGCCGAACCATCCAAACAAACAATGGCAATATTACACTAAGAGCAAATTCAGGTGGTACAGCGGTAGTTCTACCTAATTCTACAACAGGTGCGATTACCCTAAACAGTGGTTCGAGCTTATTATCAAATGGCGGTAACATTACATTAGGTGGTAATTTTGATGGCACAGAAGGTGTTGGTCTTTATGCCGCTTCCAATCGTTCAGGTGGGTCACCGGGTATTCTTATTAATAATGCAACACTAACTGCAGCGGGAGGGAATATCAACATTTATGGAAAATGTACAAATAGCTATGATGATGGTATTAGATTACAAGCAACAATAACCACAACTGGTTCAGGTAACATAGGTTTATATGGCGATGCTCATGGAGGCTATAATGGCACTCAATTTTTTGGGGGTACCACTTTTTTTAATGAAGCATCCAAAATAGAAACAGTCAATGGCAACTTAACACTGAAAGGAATATTAACCAATGTGCAATCAAATAACACTTATGGCATTAATTTTTACAGACAGCCCGGATTAGCAGGCCAAACAAACCATATTCAAATCTTATCTCAAACTGGTAATATCCAAATAACCGGTGATAGAACAACAACTTTAGCAGGAGGAATAGGCTCTTCAAGCTGGGGGAATGTGTATTTTGGCTCACCTGCTAATAACGCTTACACTGCACAAGGTAATATCACAATTACGTATTCAAGTTTTGTTGGCGCCTCATCTAATGGCTTCAAAGTAAAAACTGCAGGGGCAGTAACTTATGAACCTACTGGAGTTAGTTTTGCAGATGCACAAACCTTTCCTTACAATACAAACTATACGGTAGCAGATGGCGCTTCGAGTCTTACTATTGGCAAAACCACAAACACATCTGATATCTCGCTAACATCTGCTATTTCTGTAACAAATCATGCAACGGTATACGGAGGAAATATTTATTTACACGATGATATCACTTCAACAAATGGAGGTAATATTTCAATACTTGGCTCTTTGAGTGTAAACACATCAGGCTCTACTTCTACAAGCCGAGATATAACTACTTCAGGTGGTAGCATTCGGGTTGAAGCCAATACGGATGGAAATGCTTCCGGGTTCCTAGACCTGGATTACATGACATTTAATGCTGGTAACGGCTCTGTAATAGTTAGGGGTGAAACAATGAACTGGACGACTAATGTAGAATCTGTTAAACCTTATATCAACACTACTGGTGCATTTACTTTTGAATCTAACGATGCCACATTTGACCAAGAAGTACGATTAGTTTGGCTAAAAATAGCAAATGGATTAACTGCTTTAAACTTTGGTAAATCTACCAATGCAAGCAACATGTATATTAATTCTACAGGTGGACTTACAGTAAACGGACCCATGAGTGTGAATGGGGCTTATATCGAATTTAGTACAGCACTAACAGTGACCAATAATAATCTTTCTATCAAATCTTCTTCTTCTGTTGTACAAACTACACCCATTATTTGTTCGGGTTTGGCTTTAAATGGTACGGGTACATTTACCTTAACCAATACATCTAACAATTTTAGCACACTTGCAGGCGGAGCAACTGGTAGTTTACTTGGTGCAACACAAATAGTTGATACCACTGCATTTACTATTGGAACAGTTGGCACAAATGATGGTTTAAAAGGATCGAGCACCATTAAAGTAGAAACTTTGGCTGGTAACTTAACTTTAGCTGGAAGCATTAGTACAACCAGTACATCAACAGATGCAGTTATTTTAACAGCTGCTAAAAGTACGGCTATTGGTGTAGGTACAGCTGGCGATATTCTTGTTTCTGGAGCACCAACCATTACTATGGGTAATGGCGCAATTGCCAAATTATTTAGTGGTTATGATGTAACAAGTACAGGACTAACAGCGCTTGCTGGTGGTTCGGCAAATGCACGTTATAACTATGATGAAACCTCAAGCACTTATGCTCCTGTATTAGCTGCCAACAACACATATGCAATTTATCGCACAGGTTTGGCATACGGAGATTTAACCATTGTAAGCTCTAGTGGTGATGCCGAGGGGACAACCTGGACTTATACTGACGGTGTAATTAAAACAACAAGTGGAACAGCCAATATTTTAAATACAGTTATTCAGTCAAAATTGGGTTTAGCCAACCTTGCTTTAGAAGCCAATAAAATTACCTTTAGTGCAAACGTTACAAGTACCAATGCAAACTCATTTAGTGTTCTTGCCAAAACACATATTGTAAATACAAACGCAACTACAATTACAACCCAAGGTGGAGCTGTATTGCTTGCTTCCAATGTAGATGATTTAACAGATAACGATAATACCGTGAATGGTTATATTTTATTATCATCTGGACTTACAATAACCACCAATGGTGGAGCCATTACCATGGGTGGCGGAAATACTTCAGGTTCTGATTACGCAATGGGAACCAGTGTTTACCCTTTTGAGGGACTTAGAGTAGATGGTACGATAAACTTAAATTCGGGTGGCGGAAATATCATCATGCGAGGAAAGTCATACGCGGTAAGCACCGCTTGGGGAGCTTGGGGTATGGGTTTTTGGAATTTATCTACTGGCACAATTAATAGTGGCACGGGTACAATTACTTTAGATGGTTTTTCACAATCTAGCGGAGGCACTCATAATGCAGGATTATACTCGCACGGAGCGCTTACTGTAACCTCTGCTAATACTACAGCAAATGCCATTAGGTTAATTGGTAAATCATTAGGAATAAATGGGCAAGCATGGGGTATTGAAGCCGAAAGCGACTTATCGCTTATAGCAACAGGAGATGGTGGCGGAATTACGTTAAGTACTTCACATCAATCTTCTGATAATTATGACGCTGTTTTTAGAGGTGAAACAAACATTTTGGCAAAAAGCGGTCCTATACAAATGCTAGGCAAGCAAGATGGTGGTGTGGCAAACGGAGGATGGTTTATATCATCTAATTTTTATTTAGGTTCCAAAGCATCAAGCGCTGTAACACAAAGTTCCAGTAACATAACAATACAATATGATACATATTATTTTAGTGGATATAACCCAAGATTAGCTACTTCTGCAACTGTAAACTGGAGACCAGCATCAAACAGTTTCGCTCATGCTGTTTATACCTCATGGTTCTCTTGGAATCAAAACGGCCAAACACCAAGTGAATTAACGATTGGTAAGGCGAACAACTCAGCAACTATTTACCTGAATACTGCTCTAACAGTAGCTGGTCCAGTAAATATTTACGGTGGTTATATTAGTGTTGATGCTAACTTAACCAGTTCTGCTAATGGTGATGTGTTTTTAAAAGGAATACTCACCAACAATCCAAGTATTGCAATTCAGTCGGGTGTAACGGTTAATAAATCAAGCGGTACCGGAACACTAACCATGCAAGGACATTCACGTGTAATTAACTGGGGAAATATCACAGCAACAGGTACTGCATCGTTGAATGTTATTATGTGGTCTGATTTTGACAACAGCAA
>JBILPP010000354.1:0-2601 GCA_044373765.1 Bacteroidia bacterium | reverse complement strand
ACCGGAATGTCTATGTTTATTGGTGTTGCATTTTTAAATCGATCAATCCAATTATCCATATGCTGTTTAAATTCTGTTGCGGGTCTAAACGCATCAATACGCATAGCACCAACAAAATGCCCTATTCCTTTTCCTGGCAAATCGGGTAGGGGATCTAAAAAAGACACAAATGGTGGAACCCAAGGTCCATAATTAGCTCCACTTAATACTGCACTAAAAATATCAACAACCGCACTCAAACCAAAACCTTTATGACCTGCTTGTGTTTCTCCACTTCCAAGTGGTTGTAAAACTCCACCATTTTTTAAAGCATTTGGATCCGTAGTGTCATTTCCATCTTTATCTATTATCCATCCTTTAGGTACTTGTTTATTGGCACGTTGGGCAATTTCTAATTTGCCATTTGCTGCTGTTGATGTTGCTAAATCAACCACAACAGGTTGATGCTTTCCCGCTGGAAAAACATAACACATTGGATTTGTTCCTAACATACGCTCTTTGCTGTTAGTAGGAGCAACTAGTGGGCTTGCATTGGTCATCGCAATGCCTATCATATCATGTTCTAGTGCCATCATAGCATGATATGCCGCAATGCCAAAATGGTTAGAGTTTTGAATAGCAACCCATCCTGTACCTACTTGTTTTGCTTTTTCAATTGCAATTTGCATGGCTTTAGGTGCAACGGTTAAGCCTAGTCCTTCATCTGCATCTATTGTTGCGGTAGATGGTGTTTCGTGTAACACTTTCACTATGGGATTCATGTTTGCACGCTTTGACTTGTGTAATCTAACATAACCAGAAAGCCTTGCAACACCATGCGAATCGATACCTCTTAAGTCGGCAGTAAGTAAAACATCCGAAGCCAGTTTAGCTTCACCCTCAGGCATGCCACAGGCTATAAAAACATGTGTAGTAAATGCATGTAATTTGTTAAAATCAAAATTCATGATGCCTATAAAACTATTATTAGTTTATGGATTAGTAATGTAAATGTTAAAGTCCTTGTGCCAACACATCGGCTATATGCAAGGTTTTAATGGGTAAGTTTTTTTGTTTGATATAACTGTCCATTTGCATCAAACAGCTGTAATCTGTGCTGATAATGTATTCTGCACCTGTAGCTATTGCATGTTCTACTTTTTGTTCGGTCATGGCTACAGAAATAGCTTCGTTTTTAACCGCAAAGCTGCCACCAAATCCGCAGCAAGTTTCACAATCGTTCATTTCAACAATCTGTAGTCCTTGCACTTTGTCTAAAAGTTTTCTAGGTTGAGATTTAATGTTGCATTCACGGAGCGCACTACAAGAGTCGTGGTAGGTAGCCCTTGCAGTTAGCATACTTCCCAAATCTTCCACCTTCACTACATCTATTAAAAATTCACTCAGTTCAAAAATCTTTTTTTGCAGCTGTCTACATTTATTATGATGGGATGAGTTTTGAAACAAAAAATCGTAAGAGTTTCTGATCATGCCTACACAGCTAGCGGATGGGCTAACCATGTATCTATTGGTGTCAGCTTCGGTTAAAAACTTTACGCCAACTTCTCTAGCTTCATCCCAAAAACCTGCATTAAAGGCAGCTTGTCCACAGCAAGTTTGTTCAACGTTATAATTAACATGGCATCCTGCTTTTTCTAATACTTTAATAGTATTAAATGCGGTTTCGGGTCTTAATTGATCAATGAAACACGGTATAAATAAATCAACTTTCATATGTTGTTTATGGATGAAGTGCTTTAAAATTTTTAATACGTATCAGGAATGAAAACCCAATAATAAAATACACAGCCAATGCCACAATACTAAAACGCATGTTGCCTGTTATGTCTGCAATAATACCATAACTAAATGTACCTAACACAATGGCCAATTTTTCTGATACATCAAAAAAACTAAAATAGGAAGCAGGATTAGGTGTATTGTCTGGAATTATTTTAGCAAAAGTACTTCTAAATATAGATTGTATGCCACCCATAACCAAGCCAACAACAGCGGCTAATCCATAAAATCCATATTCGGTTTTTACGTTGTAAGCTACTCCACATATGCCTATCCAGATAACTACCATTACCAACAAGGTATGTATATTGCCTATTTTCTCGCTTAAACGCGCAAATCCCCATGCACCAACAATTGCTATAAGTTGAATAATCAATACTGTTACAATTAGGTCAGCTGTTTTTAGTTTTAACTCTTGCGAGCCAAATAAAGTTGCCACATACATAACGGTTTGTAGACCCATACTGGTAAAAAAGAATCCCCACAAATAACGTTTAACATGGTTATGTTTATTTGCTTCGTTTATTTCTTTCCACACATTTTTTAGCTCATTAATACCTTTGCTCAATACATTTCCTTTGTAGTTTGTGTTGCGCAATTTTTCAGGTAAATGTTTAAATGGAATTTGTGCAAAGCCCATCCACCATATACCTACTGATACAAAAGATAATTTACTGGCCATGCCTTCATAATAGCTTTTGGCTTTTTTTAAGGCATCGGGCTCGCTTAATCCCGTTTGAATAAGCTCTTGTGTTTTGGCTTGAACAGGAAAAAGTATTTCTGGAAACATTATATTAACGAGATTGATGAGTAGGAGAATAA
>JBILPP010000353.1:0-2612 GCA_044373765.1 Bacteroidia bacterium | reverse complement strand
AGCACAAATAGTAAGAAAATAAACGAGAATGTGAGATGAACCGTAATTCTAGTTTTACTTTGTTGGGCTTCGCTCAATTCCTTTTTACGTTGTAATCCTAAAATATCAATACAAAAAGAAGAGGTTAATGCCGTAATGGCCCCATCGGCACTAGGAAATAGTGCAGAAATTAAACCAATAATAAAAATAATGGCAATAAATGGTGGTAGGTATTGCAGCGCTATAGTTGGAAATAAATCATCTCCTTTTACAGAAAGACCTTTGTTTGCTGCATACAAGTATAATAAACCACCTAATAATAAAAAGAGAAGATTAACCAGCACCATTACACTGCTAAACGTAACCATGTTTTTTTGTGAATCGCCAAGGTTTTTAACACTTATATTTTTTTGCATCATTTCTTGATCAAGGCCTGTCATGCTTATGGTTATAAATGCCCCACCAATTATTTGTTTCAGGAAAAACTTCTTATCTAATACATCGGTGTTAAACATTTCTGTATAACCTAGTTTATTAAGTTGAGAGATGGCTTCTGTAAAAGTTAAATTTAAATCACCCATGATGTAAAATACACACACCACCAGTGCCAAAAGCATAAAAAAAGTTTGTAAGGTGTCTGTCCAAACTATGGTTTTTACACCGCCTTTAAAGGTGTATAACAATATCATGAGTAGAATAAAAAATGTTGTGGCAACAAATGGCACACCCAATGCATCAAGTATAAATAGTTGCATTACATTTATGACCAAATACAGCCTTAATGTAGCACCTAGAGTGCGCGATACAATGAATAGCAATGCCCCAGTTTTATAACTATAGTTACCAAACCGATGATTTAAGTAATCATAAATACTGGTTAGGTTTAACTTATAATACAAGGGTAGAAGCATATAGGCAACTACAAAATACCCGATAAAGTAACCCAATACCACCTGGAAATACGCAAAATGATTGGCGCTAACAGTTCCTGGAACGCTAATAAATGTTACACCACTAAGTGAGGTGCCAATCATTCCAAAAGCCACCAACATCCAGTTGCTGTTTTTATTACCAATAAAGAAAGAATGATTGGTACTGCCCTTAGACGTATAAAAGGCAACTAAAAGTAGCACGGCAAAGTAGGCTACTATGCAGGTAAAAAGTAAAACAGGCGACATGTAAACAAATGTACATGTCGCCTGTGTATGGCTAAAATAGAGTTAATAACAGTTAAGGAGTGATGTAAACTAAATCACACACCCTTACTAATTTGTAACAAGTACTTTTTGAAAATAAGTTTGCGTACCAACTTGGGCTTTTACAAAGTAAACCCCAGCGTTTAGGTGTTGGGTTGATGAAGTATATTGTTGCGCCCCAGATGTTAAATCACCTGAATGCAGTTGTTCACAAATTTGGCCGTTGTAGTTTACCAATGTAAGTTTAACGTGAGCTTGTTGTTTTAAATTAAAAGCTACAGTTAAAGATTTTTCGATATTGTTTACGTATGATGATAAAGCAATTTCTTTAGCAACTTCGTTTATGCCTGTATTTACTTTTTCTTTTACAGTAATTACCTGTTTGGTGGTGTTTGCTTTGGTTACAGCAAATGCTCCATATAAATTTACATCCCCTGTTCCGGCAGCAGGAGCTATCCATTGGAAAGTCCAAGTGGCTGCAGTGCTATTTATAGCCGCGCTGTGTGTAATATAGTTTGTTGATGTAACTTGGGATCCTGTTCCTGAAATTGGCGTCCCTTTAAAAGTACCGCCAGCATTTTGTGCAGAGAACATAAAACCTTTACGTCCGGTTCCTGAAAAGCTAACTGTAACATTGTAAGTAGTTCCCGGGGTATAACCTTCTGTAGGAATATTGGTTGTCATTCTATCTGTAACAGTAGTGGCTGTTCCGTCATGGCATTTTATACAAGTAACTCCACCTTCTGCAGGTCCACCACTAGCAGGTTCTGGAGCTCCATTAGGTTGCGAATTTAGATTGCCAATTGATAAAATACCAACTAGCGTTAGTCCGGCAAAGAATAGCATTATGGTCTTTTTCATAAATTTTGTATTTATTAATTACATGCAATATAAGAGATAGTTATGCAAAAAATAGTTGCATGTGTTAATTAAATTGTGTTGAAGTTGTGTAAACCCAGCAAGTAAAATAAGTACATTTGTTGCTATGAATTATCCATCGGTTTTAATAGAAGAAGCGGTTAATGAATTAAGTAAATTTCCGGGTGTAGGCAAAAAAAGCGCCATGCGTATGGTGCTGCACTTACTTAAACAGCAAGAGCAGGATGTGATAAAACTGGGAGAAGCAGTGATAAAATTAAGAACCCAAATAAAGTATTGCAAACGTTGCGGTAATGTGAGTGATGCAGACATTTGTAATATTTGTAATAACCCCAAACGCAATCATCATAATATTTGTTTGGTAGAAGACTTGCGCGATGTCATCGCTATCGAAAATACATCACAATACAATGGTACATACCATGTTTTAGGCGGACTAATTAGCCCGGTTAATGGTGTTGGTCCCGATGATTTAAATATAGCTTCGTTAGTAGAGCGCATCAAAACCGAAGAAATTACAGAAATTATTATGGCTTTAAGTGCAACCATGGAAGGCGA
>JBILPP010000352.1:0-2622 GCA_044373765.1 Bacteroidia bacterium | reverse complement strand
AATACCCTCCACTACCTTTTGCTCATATGGAACCAAACTATCCAATACACCATCTACATTCATAAAATCAATTACCAAAAGGCCATTGGGTTTTAGGATATGGTTAACTTGGCGCATAACATTTTGGTTGGTGTCATCACAATCAAAATAACCAAAACTAGTAAACAAGTTTAAAGCCACATCAAACATACCTTCATAAGGCAAATGCCTTAAATCTTGTACCTCAAAATGTAACCTGCTGTTTTCAGCGGTTTTTGCGGCATCAATACTTTGGGCTGCTAAATCAACCCCCATCACATCAAACCCCAAACTATTTAAATAAATACTATGGCGACCTTTGCCACAAGCCAAATCAATTAATTTTTGCTCGTGCATCAGCGACAAACGATCTACTAAGTTTCTTAAAAAAAACTCCGCTTCACGCTCATCGCGGTTTTTGTATAAAATGTGATAATAGGGCGAGTCGAACCACTCGCTAAACCATTCTTTATTAACCTGCATTGATTTGGCAAGTTTAGTTTTTTTATGCCTAATACCGAAAGCATATCTCCAATAGGTTAATAAATAGGCCTAAACAGCGCCTACAACTTTATTTAGTTAGGGGTATTGGGGTTAGTAAATTAACAATCTACCTGAGGGAATCATGTTAATTTCGCATAAAGCAGTAACGTTATCAACGGATTACAAATCAAACTTGGTTAACCAATATTCAAATGATATTTTTGCCGTCCCTAAAAAACACTGTAACGTGACTTTAATTAAATCAATTTCAGGCATTAGAGGTACAATTGGCGGTAAAGCGGGCGATGCCCTTACCCCTATTGATGTGGTAAAATACACCGCAGCCTTTGGTAGCATTATTAAAAAAGACAAAGAAACTTGCCGCATTGTGGTAGGCAGAGACGCCCGTATTAGTGGCGATATGGTAAACCGTTTGGTTACCGGAACCTTAATTGGTTTAGGCATTGATGTAATTGACCTTGGGTTAAGCACCACACCAACCGTTGAGTTAATGGTTACCGAAGAGCATGCCGATGGCGGTATTATTTTAACAGCCAGTCATAACCCCAAACAATGGAATGCCCTTAAGTTATTAAACGAAAAAGGAGAGTTTATTAGTGATGAAGTAGGCAAACAAGTGCTTGCTTTGGGAGATAAGGCTGATTTTGATTTTGCTACGGTTGACAAAATTGGTGTTGTAACAGAAAGACGCAACGCCATAAAAAAACACATCGATAAAATTCTAGCGCTAGAGTTGGTTGATGTGGAAGCCATTAAAGCCAAAAACTTTAAAATAGTAGTTGATGCCGTTAACTCTACAGGAGGCATTGCAGTACCTATGTTGTTAAAGGCATTGGGAGTTAATGATATTGTAGAAATATACTGCACCCCTGACGGAAAGTTTCCGCATAACCCAGAGCCCTTGCCCGAAAACTTGCATGAAATATCTAACCAAGTGGTGCGTTCAAAAGCCGATTTAGGTATTGTGGTTGATCCAGATGTAGATCGTTTGGCATTGGTAAACGAAGATGGCAGCATGTTTGGCGAAGAGTATACATTAGTTGCTGTTGCAGATTATGTGCTTAAAAATGTAAGCAACGAAACATTAGAAAGATTAGGCCATAAACGCAACAGTGTTTCTAACCTATCATCAACTCGTGCCTTATTAGATGTAACCGAAAAATACAAAGGCAGCTACAGTGCAAGTGCCGTTGGCGAGGTTAATGTGGTACAAATGATGAAAGATACACAAGCTGTAATTGGTGGCGAAGGCAATGGTGGCATTATATATCCTGAGAGCCATTATGGTCGTGATGCATTGGTGGGAATAGCATTGTTTTTAACTCATTTGGCAAAATCAAATAAACTATGCAGCATTTTGCGCAACAGTTACCCTGATTACTTTATTGCTAAAAAGAAAATAGAATTAACCCCTGAAATTAATTTAGATGGGTTGATGCAAAAGGTGCAAGACAAATACATCAAACAACCTATTAATACCGTTGATGGGGTGAAGATAGAATTTGATACGGAATGGGTTCATTTACGTAAATCAAATACCGAACCTATTATCCGAATTTATGCCGAAAGCAAAAGTGAAGCAACCGCTAACCACTTAGCCGAAAAGCTAATTATGGATATGAAACAATTTATTAAATAAAGTTAATTAATAAACATGTGGTGTAGCAACCACGTATGATAAACTAAAATAGCATGGCATTAAAGTGTGGAATTGTAGGATTACCCAACGTAGGTAAATCAACCCTGTTTAACTGTTTAAGTAACGCTAAGGCACAAGCGGCTAACTTTCCGTTTTGTACCATAGAGCCCAATGTTGGAACCATTACCGTGCCGGATGAGCGCATGAATGAGTTAGCGAAACTGATTAACCCGCAACGTATTGTTCCTACCACCATAGAAATTGTTGACATTGCTGGATTGGTTAAAGGTGCCAGTAAAGGCGAAGGATTGGGTAATATGTTTTTGGCTAATATTCGTGAAACAGATGCTGTTTTACATGTGTTGCGTTGTTTTGATAACGATAACATAATTCACGTTGATGGCAGTGTAAACCCAATACGCGACAAAGAAATTATTGATACCGAATTACAGTTAAAAGAC
>JBILPP010000351.1:0-2627 GCA_044373765.1 Bacteroidia bacterium | reverse complement strand
AGTAATGCCACATGGTTATAACATCCATCGGTTTTTCATCACCCAAGTCTGCAATTTCTCCAGTTCTAAGGTCAATGTCATGGTATGAATCGCGGTCATTTTTCCAACCTTCATTACTAAAATCTAACCCAATCAGACTAGCTTGTGTACTATTGCGTAAGCTAGCCAAAAAAGTGGGCTTGCCACAACCAATGTCTAGTATCCTGCTTTGCATGCTGAGGTTGCTGTGCTTAATAAGTCGCTGCACCCTTGCTTTATCAATTTTTTGTTGGTCTTGTTTCACAAATGACGCATATTTTCCCCATGCTTCTTCTACCCTGTAGGGTAAATAAGAGGCGGTGTAAAATTGTCCAAGTGATTTTTCATCCACTCGAGGGTTCAAAAAAACCAAACCACAAGCATTACATTTATCAAAATTATATTTTGCTGGTAAATTTTGATGCATCATTGCAATGGTTTGCTCAAAGGCCTCAAAATCGTTTGAATTGCATGCCAGGCACTCTGTAAGGTATTCCATTATCAATTTATTATATTATGGTTATTTGTAACAGTGCAATATGAGTTAGGGATTGATTGAACATGCTTTATTTTCTTGTATATATTAACTTTAATTTATGAAGTCGTTTTAGCTTCAAAGGTAATAATTAAGATTTTATAAAGATGTATCATTAATGTTTGTTAGGTGCTGTGGAATTTGTGAGGCTGTCAAAACTTCAATTTTTTGTGCGTGGTGAAAAACACTGTACAATTCTTTCAGACCATACTTAACTGGTCGTCTGCTTGGTATATGCATAGTCTTCATGGGTTTTCGGCTTGGCATTCGGGCGGTCTTTTGAACACCAAACTGCCTACCCGCAATAATGTTTGTTAATTGCTCAAATGTTTCTAATGGCACTTTCCGCCCATTAACGCAAAACCCGTGTTATACTGTCGGCTTTATTGTCTGCTTAAATATTCTTTAACTATTGCCGCAACATTTTCTTTTGTGATTTCCTTTGTTCTGCAGTATTTGCTATTTAACCAATCAATCAAATTTTTTTGTCCCTTTGCTTGCATTACAAGATCTTAAACAAAGAGCAATGTTGTCGGGACCATTTATTCTAATGTCGTTGAAAATGTATTCCCAAGTTGGTCGAGTTTTGCGAGTATGAGCTGAAATAGTAAATGAGATTCCACAGTAAACGCACCTTAAATCTATTTGCTTTACTAATTCTTCAAACTCTTTCGCTATGCCCCAACGATTAGCCATTTTTCATTTAATTATTTTTCACCACAATAGTTGTTTTCGATCATATTGATGAGTTCTTATTGTCTCGAGCTGTAAATAACGTATTTTGTCTTGTTATCTTAGTGCAATGATTTCAATTTTCATATAAGGATAATATGGTAGAGTTGACAGTTTTTTGTCCACGTCCGATTTGTCATTGGCCATTAATACCAATTAAATTCCAGCGGTTTCGCCTTTTATGTAAGAAGCCAAAAGTGTCCCATTGACTTCCCATTCCTTTATTATTTCTTGCTCTCTTGGTAATAATTTCATTCTTGTTTCATTGTCTAGTCCTTGTAAAAGGATGTCAATCATAAATTTATTCATTGTATAGTTATTTATTTGTTGGCTTTCTCTAATCGGTTTTCAGCTTTCTCCGTTTTTTAATTTGTCAAAGTTATTTTTTTGCAGAATTTCAAATTAAACTTTCGTCATTAAGCTGCAGTATAATGGTTTGGCACTGGGCGAAGAAGCGGATTTCGGGGTGATAAACGATCTGCCAGCAATGAACTTAATACAAAGCACTAAGCATCATTTAATCACAGAACCTCCAATTTCTTGTAGGTGCTGTTACCTGATTTGTGTTTATCAGCTTTTCTTTTAGCCCAGCGAATACTAATAAAAATAGACTGTACCTATCATCAAAAGCAATTCCTGAAAAAGCTCTTATTTCTTTACAACTTTATAGGTTTTAATTCCTGTTTGAGAAGTTAGTAAAACTAAATATATTCCACTTTGAAAATTAGAAAAATCAATATTTGTATTTTCGTCATTCAAGACACAAGAAAGTATTTTTTGTCCTGAATTTGAATATATAGCAGCTGTTGCGTTTGTGTTTTCTGAATTTATGATGGTTAATTTGTCCCTGACAGGATTTGGAAACAATTTAATTTTAGGGGAAATTACAATGTCAGCAGTGCTCAATACTTTTTCCTGATATACCCTTACATAATCTATTTCCATAGTTGATTGAATAAAATTTTGTGTTACTCTAGGTTCAATTGCAATGTTTAGTAGTAGGTATTGTTCAGCATCAAACGGCCAGGTGTATTGGTTTTTTATTGTTGGATTATAGCTTAAATGGTTAATCCCATTGACACTAAATGTTATACTTTGTTCATTCCATTCAACAGCATAAATATTAAATTCATTTGACACATCTGGTTTATATTGTGCATTAGAAATGTATTCTCCAATAGATAAATTTCCATTTATTGGATGATGTACCGCACTGGAAATTACATTTTGATTGGCTCCCCAATGTTCCATAATATCTATTTCTCCACAGGCAGGCCAATTGATAGTTCCATATGTTCCAGTCCAAAAACCTCCAGGTTCTATAATATTTCTCCCAAGCATC
>JBILPP010000350.1:0-2639 GCA_044373765.1 Bacteroidia bacterium | reverse complement strand
TTAATAGACTCTACAATAGGATAATCAAACTTAATGGCATTGCGCACCATGGTAAATCCGCAAATTGTTGGCTTGCTCATGCTGCAAATATGCAGGTAGATTTGTTAATGGTGAAATTTATATTTTACATGAAATGTGCTAATTTTATTTAATTAAGTTGATCGTCAAGGATTTTATATGTGATAAATTATGTCATCAATCATTTTTTCCTTCTTTAGAAATAATCTAAATTCGCACACCAAACCATAATAAAACCAAGTTGAAACTATCCGAATTAAAGTTTAACCAAATAGCTACAGTTATTGCAGTGCAAGGCCAAGAGCTTAGTTTAAAGTTATTTGAAATGGGCTTGTTACCAGGCGAAGAAGTTGAACTTGAAAACATCGCCCCTTTTGGCGATCCTATTGCCATTCGGGTTGGTGAGTATAAAATGTGTTTGCGCCTAAGTGATGCAGATTGTATTGATATAAAAGTGAAATAATTATTGTGAAGCAGGAAATAACAGTTGCATTAGCCGGTAACCCTAATAGTGGTAAAACCAGTTTGTTTAACGCCTTAACGGGCTTAAATCATAAAGTAAGTAATTTTCCGGGCACTACAGTTGAGAAGAAAATTGGCTATTGTAAATTAAATGCTGAAACAAGGGCACAAATTATTGATTTACCTGGCACATACAGTCTATATCCAAAATCCGCTGATGAGTTAGTTACCTATGATATCTTGCGCAATAAGGCTGAAACAAATTTCCCTGATCTAGTATTGTTTATAGCCGATGCCAGTAACCTTAAACGTAATTTGTTGTTGCTAACGCAAGTAGCAGATTTGGGCGTACCTGTAATCTTAGCTTTAAATATGGTTGATTTAGCCGAGCGTAAAGGTGTTTTTTACGAGTTGGATATTTTAGCTAAAGAGCTTGGTATTCCTGTTGTTTCTATTAATGCACGAAATAAAGAGGGGATATTAAAAATTAAAAATTTGTTGCTTGACGAAAGCAAACATAAAAAAGTAACCTATTTTAATATCAACCAAGTTGATCAAAACTTATTAAATGAAATAGGTGAAATTACAGATAAAAAAAATCCTTATGCTGCTTTACAATACGCAATTAATGCAGGGGTTTATTTAAACAATAAGGCCAAACAGATTAATGCGGCTTTCGAAAAATATAACTTTAACCCAAAGCAGTTTCAAGAGTTAGAAATTTTACAGCGTTATAAAGTGATTGATGATGCAGTCCGATTAAGTCGTAGGCAAAAAACAAATCATGTAATTAAAAACATAACACAAAAGGCCGATGTGATTTTAACCCATCGCATATGGGGATTGGTTATTTTTTTAAGTTTACTTTTTTTTGTTTTTCAAGCCATATTTTCTTGGAGTGCTTATCCAATGGACTTGGTTGAAATGGGATTTGCTTGGTTAAATGCAACCATAGAAAAATCCTTGCCAGATGGTGTGCTTAACGATTTATTAGTGCATGGTGTAGTTGCAGGATTAAGTGGAGTAATTATTTTCTTACCACAAATTATTATACTATTTGCATTTATTGCGGTGCTCGAAGATGTTGGTTACATGGCGCGTGTAGGCTTTATTATGGATAGGATTATGCGACCATTCGGAATGAATGGTAAAAGTATTGTTCCGCTTATTAGTGGCATGGCTTGCGCTGTTCCAAGTATAATGGCAAGCCGTAGTATTGAGAATAAAAAAGAGCGGTTAATAACCATATTGGTAACACCATTAATGAGTTGTTCGGCACGTTTGCCTGTTTATACTTTATTAATTGGAATGCTGGTTCCTGAAACAGCAAAATGGGGCCCATTTAATGTGCATGGTGTGGTTTTAATGGCCATGTATTTACTTGGATTTATTGCAGCCTTGGCAAGTGCTGCAGTGTTTAAGTTGTTTGTTAAATCAGAAGGAACAGCTTATTTTATGATGGAATTGCCAAGTTATAAATTACCTGTTTGGAACAATTTGCTTATTACCTTATACGAAAAAGGAAGTGCATTTGTGGTTGGTGCAGGTAAAATTATTGTGGCTGTATCTGTTATATTATGGGCATTTGCATCTTTTGGACCTCGGGGCAATATGCGCGCAATTGACCAAAAATATGCAACCCTTGCCATGAGTGCTGATGCTACTATGATTAGTGAAGAACTGGCTGCACAAAAAAGTGCCGAACGCTTGCAAGCGAGTTATGCAGGTGAGTTTGGTAAGTGGATTGAACCTGTAATTAAACCACTTGGTTTTGATTGGAAAATGGGCATTGCCTTATTAACATCCTTGGCTGCCAGAGAAGTTTTTGTAGGCACCATGAGTACCATTTATAGTGTGGGTGGAGGAGCAGAGGGCGAAGACTTGAATTCTATTAAACACAAAATGTTAGCCGAAAAAAATGAAAAAGGCGAACCGCTTTATTCAGTAGCTACGATTCTTTCGTTAATGGTTTTTTATGCATTTGCTATGCAATGTATGAGTACCTTATCCATTGTAAAAGCAGAAACACAAACATGGAAGTGGCCTATTGTACAATTTGTGTACATGACTGCCCTCGCATATGTAAGTAGCTTAATTGTATTTAATATATTTAGTTAAATAACAAGATTGTATGCTTATTCTGTTAATTATTGTGGGTT
>JBILPP010000349.1:0-2643 GCA_044373765.1 Bacteroidia bacterium | reverse complement strand
AGTGAGATTCAATATGGCTTAATTATTTTGGTCTCCATAATTATTGGTTGGACATTGAATATTATTTTTAGTTTTAAAAACCGCAAGCGTCAAATATTTCATGCCAAAATTAACTTTGTTTTTATAGGGATATACTTGGCTGCCGTTTTTGCCAAAGCGTTTACACAAATTCCTAATTTTACCTTTGCCAATATGACTTTAAAAGCTAGTGTGGGCTTAGCATTAATTATATTTATGCTGTACCTTAATTTGCGTGCTTTATTGTTGCTGCGTAAAGATGAAGAGTTGGTTAAAAGGGCTGATAGGATAAGATAATAGGTATTGATACCCCAATAAGGTTAAACGTAAAAACATGTTAGAGAATAGTACACGTACGGAGTTAGAAAGTATTGGAGAGTTTGGGTTAATTGACCTTTTAACGGCACATATTAATTTACACCAACCATCAACTTTAAAGGGTGTTGGAGATGATGCAGCAGTAATTAATCACCTAAATAACCGCACGGTGGTAAGTACTGATTTACTGCTAGAGGGTGTACATTTTGATTTAAGTTATTTTCCATTAAAACATTTAGGTTACAAAGCCATTGTGGTAAACTTGAGTGATATTTATGCCATGAATGCTAAGCCTACTCAGGTAACTGTTTCGTTGGGCTTAAGCAGCAAGTTTAGTTTAGAAGCGGTTGAAGAATTGTATGCAGGTATGTTAATGGCTTGTAATCGATACGAGGTTGATTTAGTTGGTGGAGACACCAGTTCGTCAAAACAAGGGTTAGTAATTAGTGTTACTGCTTTAGGTGAGGTTGCCGAGGAAGATTTAGTTTACCGCAGTGGTGCAAAAGTGAATGATTTGTTGTGTGTAAGCGGTGATTTAGGTGGCGCCTATATGGGCTTTCAATTGTTAGAGCGCGAAAGGCGTGTGTTTTTGGCTAATCCAGAGGTGCAACCCGATTTAGAAGGAAAAGATTACATAGTGGAGAGACAGTTAAAACCAGAAGCCCGCAAAGATGTAATTAAACTGTTAAAAGATATTGGTGTAATGCCAACCAGTATGATTGATGTGAGTGATGGTTTATCATCAGAAATCATGCATTTGTGTCGCCACAGTAATGTGGGTATGAATGTGTATGAGGATAAAATTCCTATTGACCCACAAACATATGATATGGCCCGTGAGTTAGATTTAGATCCAACCATGACAGCTTTAAGCGGTGGAGAAGATTATGAATTGCTTTTTACTGTAGATCAATCTGATTTTGATAAAGTAAAAAACAAGCCAGATATTACCGTAATTGGATATGTAACTGATGCATCTGAAGGCATTTACATGACCAGTAAATCGGGGAATAAACACGCTTTAAAAGCGCAAGGTTGGAAAGCGTTTTAATTACATTACATCAATAAAAATGGCTAGGATACTTGCAATTGATTATGGCACAAAGCGTGTAGGATTGGCCGTAACCGATCCGTTAAAAATTATTGCAAGTGCGCTAAATACAGTGCATGCCAAAGATGTGATTGTGTATTTAAAAAACTATACAACAAAAGAAGAGGTAGAGCGATTTGTGGTAGGTTTACCAAAACGTTTGGACGGTTCAGATTCACAATCGGCTGTTCATGTGGAAAATTTTGTAAATTTGTTGCGTAAAAATTTTCCTAATACACCAATAGAGCGGGTTGATGAACGCTTTACATCAACCATTGCTACTAGAAGTTTATTGGAAATGGGCTTGAAAAAGAAAGATAGGGCTAACAAAGGCAATGTAGACCAAGTAAGTGCTGTTTTGATTCTTCAAACTTACATGCAAATGGTTCAATAATATTATAGAAATAAATTAATGATATATCCGATAGTGGCATACGGTGATCCCGTATTAAGAAAAATAGGAGCAGAGGTTGAAAAGGATTACCCTCTGTTAAAGCAATTGATTGAAAACATGTTCGAAACCATGTATGAGTCGCATGGTGTTGGATTAGCTGCACCACAAATTGGTAAAGCCATTAATTTATTTATAATTGATAGCAGCAGATTTGAAGATGAAAAGTACCCAAACGTAAAAAAGGTATTTATCAATGCCGAAATAGTAGATGAAAGTGGTGAGAAATGGGATTTTGAAGAAGGTTGCCTAAGTATTCCTCACATTCGTGAAAATGTTAAACGCCACGATACGTTGCGTATTCGCTACCAAGATGAGAATTTTGAAACGCACGAAGAAACTTATGATGGCATTGTAGCTCGCGTTATACAACACGAATACGACCATGTAAAAGGTGTTATGTTTGTGGACAGGTTAAGCGAGTTGAAAAAACGTTTATTAAAAAATAAGTTGATTAATATATCGAAAGGTGGCATTCGTGTTGATTATAAGATGAGATTTCCTGCATCTAGATAACTTCTTCAAATCCAAGTTCAGTATTGCGAATACTGAACCGATTAAGAATTTGTAGCGCTACTATTTAATAGATGCATAACAAATTCTAGATCGGGATTAACCCAACTAAATCAAGCAGTTCGCACCTGCGAACCTTCTGTTGATTAATTTGGGTAAACAACTTTAGTTTTTTTTTGTATTTATGCATTCAGGTTTGTTTCTTAAGAATTAAACCTAAAGCTAAAACGGTTTCAAAACCGTTTTACTGAAA
>JBILPP010000348.1:0-2647 GCA_044373765.1 Bacteroidia bacterium | reverse complement strand
GCAGTAAAGATAGTATATTTTACGATTGTGCAATTGGCATATCCTGATTGATGATTATATATAAAACAACAAAAAGGAGAGAGTGAAGTACCATATGACAATAAAAACGTGTAAATTGCGCATCCTTTAAATTAATACTTACTATAATGTTAAACCTTGTACTATTCGGCCCTCCAGGTGCTGGAAAAGGAACTCAATCTGTTAAACTTATCGAAAAATTCGATTTAGTCCACCTATCAACAGGTGATATTTTTAGAGCAAATATTAAAGGAGGTACAGCGTTAGGTATCTTAGCCAAAAGCTATATAGATAAGGGGCAATTAGTGCCTGATGAGGTGACCATTGGAATGCTTGCTAGTGAGGTAAATGCTAATCCAAACGCTAAAGGTTTTATTTTTGATGGGTTTCCACGTACACAAGCACAGGCATTGGCATTAGACAATTTACTAAAAGAAAAGGCTACTGCCATAACCATGATGCTGGCATTAGAAGTTGAAGAGGAAGAATTACGGAAGCGTTTGTTGCTTCGTGGAAAGGAAAGTGGCCGTGTTGACGATCAAAATCCGGAAGTGATACAAAACCGCATAAATGTATATAACGAAGAAACTATGCCGGTAAAAGATTATTACATGGCTCAAAACAAGTACAAAGGCATTAATGGAATTGGACAAATCGAGGTTATTTTTAACCAATTATGTCAAGCCATTGAGGGTGCTGCTAACTAATATTAAGGACTACCAAAACAAATGGCCGAATCTAATTTTGTTGATTATGTGAAAATTTGCTGTCGCTCTGGTAAAGGAGGGGATGGTTGTATGCATTTATTGCGCGATAAGAAAACGGCAATGGGTGGTCCTGATGGTGGAGATGGCGGCAGAGGTGGAGATATTATTGTAAGAGGAAATGCACAAATGTGGACATTACTGCATTTGAAATACCGCAAACATGTTATTGCAGAACCAGGAGGAAATGGACGAGATTCGAACTGCCATGGTAAAGATGGTAAAGATGATTATTTAGATGTTCCACTTGGTACGGTAGCAAAAGATGCTGAAACGGGTGAGTTTTTGTTCGAAATTACTCGTGATGGACAAGAAGAGATTTTGTTAAAAGGCGGAAGAGGCGGTTTGGGGAATGCGAATTTTAAGAGCAGTACCAATCAAACGCCTCGTTATGCAATTCCTGGAAGAGAAGGGAAAGAAGAATGGAAAATATTAGAGCTAAAGGTACTCGCTGATATTGGATTGGTTGGTTTTCCCAATGCAGGGAAATCTACTTTATTAAGTGTAATAACAGCCGCTAAACCCGAAATAGCAGATTATCCATTTACCACCATTGTGCCTAATTTAGGCATTGTAGAATACAGAGATTATAAAAGTTTTGTTGTTGCAGATATACCAGGAATTATAGAAGGTGCTCATGAGGGGAAGGGGCTTGGACTAAGATTCTTGCGTCACATTGAACGTAATGCAACATTACTATTTATGATTCCTGCAGATAGTAAAGACATCAAGGCTGAGTATAAAGTGTTGTTGAATGAATTGAAAAAGTTCAATAAAGAGCTGCTGGATAAGAAAAGACTATTGGCCATCACCAAATCTGATTTATTGGATGAAGAGTTAATGGCAGAATTAAAAAAGGAATTACCTAAAGTACCTCATATTTTTATTAGCTCGGCAACTAATTACAACATCATGCAACTTAAAGATAAGTTGTGGTCTATGATCAACGAGGATTAATAATGAGCTATAAATGCATTAGTATAACATCATTATGCTAATGCAATTCGAAGGGGTATTCAATATGCTATTTTGGCCATAAACATCAATCAGTTAGGCTTATTTTATAACATTTCTGTGGTTTTAAGAAAGCTTACCAAACTTCTTTAATTCGAATATGGTAATTTCGGGCATAATACCTACACGACCTGGATAGCCTAAGAAACCAAATCCCCTGTTAACATATAACCTACTTCCGTTCACTTCATATAAGCCTGCCCAATGCGGGTAAATATATTGTGATGGGCTCCATTTGATTTTGCCGAATTCGAAACCAAATTGCATACCGTGGGTATGGCCACTAAAGGTTACATCAATATCTGGATGTTTAATACTCACAATATCATCGAAATGACTTGGGTCGTGAGAAAGCAATAATTTAACAGGCACATCTGGCATGTTTTTAACGGCTTGTTCAATATCTCCAAACTTTTGAAAACGACCTTTATTTCCCCAGTTTTCAACCCCAATCAACCCAATGCGTTGCCCCCCTTTATCTAAAGTTAGGTGCTCATTACGCATTAAATGCCACCCCATATCAAAATGTAGTTTAGCCAAGTCGTCTAAGTTTTTTTGTTTTGCGGCTTTGGTTTCCCAACTAATATAATCACCATAATCGTGATTACCATAAATACTAAAAATACCCATTGGAGCTTTTATCTCGCTAAACATGTTCGCATAATTATATGCTTCTTTTGTTTC
The DNA here is from genome assembly GCA_044373765.1 of Bacteroidia bacterium. Lineage (GTDB taxonomy): Bacteria > Bacteroidota > Bacteroidia > UKL13-3 > UKL13-3 > UBA6183. The sequence continues at coordinate 167 of JBILPP010000348.1, read as the reverse complement.
GTTATTAACCAAATCGCCCGTAAAAAATATCACATCAGGTTTTTCAGCCATCATCATATCCATTCCCTTTTTTACAGCATCTTGATCAAGTAAACTGCCTGTATGAATATCGCTTAATTGGGCAATTTTTAGGCCCTCGAATGCAGGAGGTAAGTTTTTAAGGTACA
>JBILPP010000347.1:0-2650 GCA_044373765.1 Bacteroidia bacterium | reverse complement strand
GAATTGGAATTTTGGTGATGGAACCACATCAATACTCAGAAATCCAATTAAAGTATATAATACTCCTGGTAGCTTTTTGGTTACATTAATTGTAGAGAGTAATAATGGTTGCAAAGACACCGTTGTGAAGGAGATTAAAGTATATCCAAAACCAATAGCTAATTTTATCGCAAACACACCATGCTTTCCTGCACCTGTAAATTTCATTGATTCAACATCGCTACTAACAGGTAATATCACTTATCGCATTTGGCACTTTGGCAATGGGGATACATCTACCCTAATAAACCCTACGGTATATTTTGCTACTGCAGGAAATTATTTAACAAAATTAAAAGTAATAAGTGATAACGGATGTGCAGACTCTATATCAAAAACGGTAAACATAAATGCATTACCTCAAGTTGCATTTACTACAGATACATTATCATGCATAGGATCAACAGTGTCGTTAAATAACAACACGACTGGCGCCATTAGCTACATTTGGAGATTTGGAAATGGACAAACATCAATTCTTACAAATCCTACTGTAACGTATAACGATACTGGCTACTACCAAATAAAACTTATTGCGTTTACTTCTAATAACTGTAAAGACTCATTAATAAAAACGGTTGAGATAACGAAGTTGCCAATTGCAAACTTTAGTATGTTGCCTGATTCGGGATGTGGACCATTACTGGTTAGATTTACAAATACATCAAATGCCAGATATAGTAATTTTAAATGGAATGATGGATTACGCAATATTATCGATTCGGTAAATATTACTGATAAAATATACAGCCAAAGTAAAGTGCAAGACAGCTTATTTTTTGTTACCCTAACTGTAAATAATTTATGCGGAATAAGTAGTAAAAAAGACACCATCAAAGTATTCCCAAAACCAGTATCTAATTTTATCATGAGTATTGACAGTGGTTGTACTCCATTAACAGTTACATTCTTAAATCGCACAACAGGTTTCCCAAGGTTTTACAAATGGAACATGGGTAATGGATTAAATTACATTACACCAAATCCCACAAGTCAAACGTATCTTGCATTTAATAACGATACAACATACTTCGTGAAATTAATCACTTCTAACGAGTGTGGTTTTGATACCATTATCAAACCGATTATTGTTAGAAAAAATAATGTCAAGTCATTCTTCACAGCAGATAAACAAAGTGGTTGTGCACCTTTAACTGTTCAGTTCTTTAACCAATCAGAAAACAACTTATTTGTAAGCTGGAGTTTTGATGATGGAAATGGATCAACAGCATTAAATCCCATTCATACCTTTACACAAAGTGGTACTTACCGAGTAAAACAGTTTGTAAGTAATGGTTGCGGACTTGATACAAGTGTTTATACCATTACGGTTTTACCTGCACCTATAGTTAGCTTTAAAATTTCATCCGACACTTTATGTAGAGGAAAACAAATTAAATTTCAGAATACAACTCTAAACGCGGGGGCACTAACTTGGTATTTTGGTACGGGAGATAGCAGCTTAATTAGCAACCCAACTTACACCTATATTAACGCAGGTAAATATTCCGTAACACTGAAAGCAGTTTCTAATACCAGCGGATGTTCCAACACCTATACAGATACTATTGAGATTTACCAAAATCCCATAGCTGATTTTAGCCTTAGCGATGCTGATATTTGTTTGAATGAGTCGGTAATATTAAACAACAATTCTCAATTTGGCGATTACAGCTTATGGAAATTAGGTGATGGAAGGGTAAGTAGTGCAGCCATACCAAACATCTTTTATGCATCACCAGGATTATACAAAGTAACTTTAATAACAAGTACTTTAAATGGCTGTGTTGATTCAGCATCAAACAATGTGAGGGTATTCGAAATACCATCTGTAAAGTTTGATTACTCGCCAAAGCAATCATGTGATAAACCAACATTGGTAAACTTCATAAATCAATCTAGCGGAGTCACGGACTATATTTGGTCATTCCATGATGGCACCTCATCAATAACAAATAACCCAACTTACACCTATAATGGAATAGGCAACTATCCAATTAAGTTGGTTGCACAAAACCAATTTGGCTGTAAAGATTCCATTACCTCGTTGTTCAACATCTATCCTCAACCAAAAGCAAACTTTACTACACCAAATATTGCAGGTTGTGTCCCTTTAACAGTAGTATTCCAAAATAACAGTACGGGAGGCACATTAGACAGCCGCTGGTACTTCGGTGAAATAGATAGCTCCCAACTTCAAAATCCATCAATTATAATTAATGATTCGGGCACATATGATGTGAAATTGGTGGTAGTTGGAGCAGGTGGCTGTTCCGACAGCATCACCAAAACAAACTACATAACTGCGCACCCAAAACCGGTTGCAATTTTTGATTATGTAATAAAATATACTCCAGCTATTGATGGAACTGCAACTTTCTTCAACAAATCAAGGGGCATTGACTTAAGCAGTAAATGGCGATTTAATATTGGTGCAGTGAGCACAGAAACAAATCCAACCTATCAGTTTCCGTTTGCTGGTAACTTTAAAGTTGAACTCGAAGTTACAACCAAATACAACTGCTCTGATGTTACTGATACCATCATTGATTTTCCGTTTTTCGGAGGAATATACGTACCTAATGCATTTAGTCCCGATGATGGCAGCAAT
>JBILPP010000041.1:0-9361 GCA_044373765.1 Bacteroidia bacterium | reverse complement strand
AATACAGAGATCCCAATAAAATTGGAGATATTGTTATTCGCGGATCAACAGGTGCAATAGTTTACTTAAAAGATATTGCTGAAATAAAAGATGCTTACGAAGAAAAATCGAGTTATGCGCGCTTAGAGGGTAAAAACGTAATTAGCTTAAATGTAATTAAACGTAGTGGCGAAAACTTAATTTCTGCTTCAGACAAAATTCGTGAAATATCTGATAGGCTGAGTAAGGAGAAATTTCCGCCAGATCTGAAAGTTACCATTACTGGCGATCAATCGCAAAAAACACGGGTAACTTTACACGACTTAATTAATACCATCATAATTGGTTTTATTTTGGTTACGATTATCCTAATGTTTTTTATGGGTACAACCAATGCCATTTTTGTGGCCATGTCTGTACCATTATCGTGTGCCGTTGCTTTTATGGTATTCCCTGCAATAGGTTTCAAGTTAAACTTTATAGTTTTGTTCTCGTTTTTGTTGGCTTTGGGTATTGTGGTTGATGATGCCATTGTGGTAGTTGAAAACACCCATCGTATTTTTGCCAACGGAAAAATGCCAATTAAAAAAGCTGCTAAACTAGCCGCAGGTGAGGTATTTATGCCAGTCTTTTCAGGTACCATGACAACCCTTGCTCCTTTCATACCGCTTGCTTTTTGGCAAGGTGTAATTGGTAAGTTTATGTTCTATTTGCCCATTACTCTCATTGTTACTTTGTTGGCTTCTTTAGTTGTAGCATACATCATAAATCCTGTTTTTGCTGTTGATTTTATGAAGACGCATGAAGAAGAACAAAAGAATAGAGCAAATAAAAAGGGATATAAAGTAACTGCAATTATATTTGGTGTGGTGGCATTATTATCTTACCTGTCTGGTAATATTGGTTTAGGTAATTTTGCTATTATCATGTTTGCTTTGTATTCACTTAACCGCTTTGTATTCTGGAAATGGATTCAAAAGTTCCAAGAGAATGTTTGGCCTCGTTTCCAAGATTTTTACAAAGGATTTATGGAATGGGCTTTACAAAAAAGCAGACCTATTTGGTTATTGGTAGGCACTTTAGGGTTGTTTATTTTCACCTTTGTATTGGTGGGAATAGTTAAACCCAAAGTGGTATTTTTCCCAAAAGCAGATCCTAACTTTATATACACTTACATTACACTTCCAACTGGAACATCTGCAGCTTATACCGATTCAATTACCCAAATTGTAGAGGAACGAGTTACGAGGGTAGTGGGTACAGATAACCCAATTGTTGAATCAATTATCTCCAATGTAGCTGTTGGCGCAAATGATCCTTCACAGTTTGAATACAACTTTAGTCCAACACCACATTTAGGAAAAGTTACTGTTGCATTTGTTGAGTTTGGAGAACGTGATGGAGAATCTACAGTTAGATACCTCGACCTCATTCGCCAATCAACCAAAGGGATACCTGGGGCTGAGGTTATTGTCGAGCAAGAAAGTAGTGGTCCTCCAACAGGCAAGCCAATTTCTATAGAAATAAAAGGTGATGACATTAATCAATTAACAAAGGTAAGTGCTGACTTGAAACGTTACTTAGATTCGTTGGCCTATCCAGGTGTTGAAGAGTTAAAATCTGATGTGCAAAGTAATAAACCAGAATTGGTTGTGGTAATTGATAGAGAACGCGCAAATCGCGAAGGTATCAGTACTGCGCAAATTGGTGGCGAGTTACGCACTGCCATTTTTGGAAAAGAAGTAAGTAAACTGAAAGATGCCAATGACGAATATCCTATTCAAATTCGCTACAAAGAGAATCAGAGAAATAGCATTGATGCGATCATGAATTTGAAGATTACTTACCGTGATATGAATATGGGTGGACAAATTCGTCAAATACCCCTTTCATCAGTAGCTTCAGTAAAATACGGAAATACCTTTGGTGGTATTAAACGCTTAGATGATCAACCAATGGTTACCTTATCATCTAATGTATTAAACAATTACAATGCGAATGATATCGTTGGAAAAATGGCTAAATCCATTAAAAGGTACAATTTCCCAACTGGCGTAAGTGCAAAAATGGGTGGCGAGCAGCAAGAGCAAGCCGAAACTGGCGCATTCTTAGGAACAGCCCTGTTAATATCATTTGGATTAATCTTTTTGATATTGGTAACACAGTTTAATTCAATATCAAAACCGATTATTATTTTAAGTGAGATTTTATTGAGTTTAATTGGCGTATTCCTAGGATTCACCATATTTAATATGGAGATTTCTGTGATGATGACAGGAGTTGGTATCATCGCTTTAGCAGGTATTGTAGTGCGTAATGGTATTTTATTGGTTGAGTTCACTGAAATATTAATAAAAGATGGTGTGCCATTAAGAGAGGCTATTATTGATGCTGGTCGTACACGTATGACGCCCGTGTTATTAACTGCAACAGCTACCATGCTTGGTTTGGTTCCACTTGCAGTAGGCTTAAATATTGATTTTGCTTCATTAATAACAACAGGTAATCCAAAGATTTTCTTTGGAGGGGATAGCGTAGCATTTTGGGGCCCATTATCATGGACTATGATATTTGGTTTATCATTTGCCACCTTCTTAACACTAATTTTAGTTCCAGTTATGTTATACCTCTCAGAGGGATTGAAGTTAAAGCTAAAAGCTAAACGTGAAGTGAAATAATATAGAAAAATTAATGGAGATTTTGCCGTTAAAAAATTGTATTTTTTAGCTCAAAAGTCATAAAAATAATACAAACCAATGCTTGAATGATTGGGCAATATTTTTATCTTTGTTATGCGCTTTGACTTAAATAGGCGCAAATTGTATTGATATAAAATATTGCATCTTTGAGTAGAGGTGCAATTTGTTTCATAGGCTAGGGTGAGCCCCGGAGAAATCCGGGGTTTCGCTTTTTATAGGGGTTCCGTTTATTTTCTTGCATTTTTAAAATCAACTCCCTACTTTCTGACACCAAATGAAAACTGTAATATTTCATAACCCCAGATGCGGAAAAAGTAGAGCGGCTTTGATTTTGCTACATGAGCAAAATCAAGATGTTGAAATAGTAGAATACCTTAAAGATACCCCAACAGAGAAAGACATCAAAAAGCTTCTAACCTTACTTAACTTAAAACCCATACAGTTGATAAGGGTGAAGGAAGACGTCTTTAAGGAGTTTAAAAACAAAGAATTAACAGATCTACAATACATCGAATTAATGGTAAAGTATCCCATTCTTATCGAACGCCCAATTGTAATTAAAGGCAATAAGGCAATTATCGGTAGGCCGCCTCAACTCATTCTCGGCATTTTATAATGGAATTAAGCCTTTTATGTAATCGTAATCCAATTACACAAACCTTAAATTTATATTTGATTAAATTATTATACTTGAATTTATTAATGACATGAAAAAAACAACCCTAATATTAGCACTTGCAGCCCAAACCATGTTGGTTTTTGGGCAAAAAGCTGCCCCAGCAAATTGGTTTAACCTCGACCCCAAAATAAATAAAATTAATGGTGTAAGTACCGAAAGGACTTATAGCGAATTACTTGCTGGTAAAAGCAGCCAAAAAGTTGTAGTTGCAGTCATTGATGGAGGTACTGATGTTGTTCATGAGGATTTAAAACGAGTGATTTGGGTTAATATGCGTGAAGTACCCAATAATAAAATTGATGATGATAACAACGGCTATGTAGATGACGTAAATGGTTGGAATTTCATTGGTGGGCAAGAACAGAATGTAGCGGAAGATAATTTGGAAGTGACCCGTTTATACAAACAACTAAAAGCGCGCTACGAAAAAGTAGACACCAATAGTTTAGATGGCGTAGAAAAAGATAATTATGCTTTTTATAAAAAAGTGAAGGCCATTTATACAAAAGGTTACAGTGAGTATGCCATGTATAATAACATATATAGTTCACTAGAAAAAGGGGTTACTTCGTTAACAAATAACTTGGGAAAAGACTCCATGAGTATGGCAGAATTTAAATCATATAAACCTGCTGATATGAATGAGGCTATGGCACAAAACAGCATCAGCAAAACGTTTACGGCAAGCAAGAAAAACTATGTTGTAATCAGTAAGTTTGGAAAAGGATTGCAAGGGGCTAAAGAACAAATTAGCAAGTTTGTTGATTTTCATTATAACCTTGATTTTGATTCACGCAACATTGTTGGAGATAACTACGAAGTAGTTTCTGAACGTTATTATGGTAATAACAGGGTAAGTTCGCCTAATGGTGAGCATGGTACACACGTAGCGGGAATTATTGCTGCAGATAGAAATAATGGTGCAGGAATTAATGGCGTTGCTGATCGTGCTGAAATAATGGTACTGCGCGTAGTGCCTGATGGTGATGAACGTGATAAAGATGTAGCAAATGCTATTCGTTATGCGGTTGATAATGGTGCTAAGGTTGTTAATATGAGCTTCGGAAAATCATTTTCTCCATATAAAGATGTGGTTGATGAAGCAATTCTTTATGCGCAGTCGAAAGATGTATTATTAGTTCACGCAGCAGGTAATGACCATAAAAACCTGGAAGTAGAAAACAACTTCCCTAATGATAAAATTACTAATTACAATGCTTCTAATTGGATTGAAGTAGGCGCATCTAGCTGGAAAAATAAAAAACTAATTCCTGCAGAGTTTAGTAACTATGGTAAACAAAGTGTTGATGTATTTGCTCCAGGTGTTGACATAAATTCGTGTATACCTGAAAACAAATATGCAAGTTACAACGGAACCAGCATGGCAAGTCCGGTAACCGCTGGCGTTGCTGCGGTAATTCGCAGTTATTTTCCAGAGTTAACCGCAGCAGAGGTTAAAGAAATCATCATGCTATCTGCTGTTAAAGTTAAAGGAAAAGTGTTAGTACCTAACACCAAGAAAAAAGTAAAGATGAATGAGCTTTGCGTATCTGGTGGTATAGTAAACTTATACGAGGCAGTTAAACTTGCCGAGATAAAAATGCAAAACAGAAAGTAATTCTATTATATAAAATTTAAGGCCGTGAGCATTTGCTTACGGCCTTTTTTTGCACCTGATTTAAGCAAACTATTTACGCAGTAACTTCTTTGTAAAGGCAGCAATTACCATCACCATTACTGCTCCTATTAATGCCAATGCCATGTCTTTTTGCGAATCCCAAACATCACCTTGAGTGCCTAAATATGCTGTGCCTTGTGCTGTAAAAAATACATCGGCAACAAGCCATTCAATTATCTCGTAAGCGCCACTTAAACTCATGGTAATTTCAACAGGTAAAACCCAACAAACCCAATTTGGCCAATCAAACCAGTTTTTAAAATAATCTCGTAACGGGTAACCCAATAAAAACCCATACATAAAATGCACAATTCTGTCGTAGTGATTTCTTTCTAAATTAAACACATCTTTTATCCAAAATCCTAAAGGGTTTTCGGAATAGGTATACATTGCACCATAAATGTGTAGCATGATGTATATAAAAATTAGGGTATAACTTAAATCACTGAATTTAAATTTTTTGTAGGTTAATGTGATGGTTGTAATCCCTATTAGGGTGAAAATATTTTCTATCATCCAATTCGCCAAATCGGCTGTAAAAAATAGGGTATAGGCCCAAAATACAAAAAATGCAACTAAGTATAACTTAAGTATATTATTCTCTTTTAACGTAATTCTTTGGGTTGATGAAGTGGTGGTTAATCTCATGATTTCTATTTTTTAAATTGAATAAACCATTCGTATACTCCGTTCATTACTTCTTCATTATTGTCGTTAATAAGAACAATGTAAATTTTAATTAAAGCACGCTTATGTAGTTTAAACACATGTAAAAATTCATCTTGGGTTTCTTGACTTACGATAGCCTTAGCCCTTATTTTTCCATATGCAGGTTTTTTAAATTTCACTTCCGATTTCCGGAGCATAGGAATCACATTGGGAGCAATTTCGGGAAAAGTATTTAATAGCCACTGCCCTGAGGCAAACTCTGCAAGAGAAAATTGTGCAGCTGCAGCTACCGTTCCCAAATGGTTGGTGTAAGTAATGTCATCAGTAAGTTCAAATAGAAAATCACCCTGGCCTTCTGTTAGCCCAAGTAATTTAGCAAATGGAATATCTTTCAGATTCATTTTTATTTGAGTTTAAAAGATACAGGAAGGGTGTATCTGACCCTAACTGTTTTGCCGTTTTGTTTTCCCGGTTTCCAATTAGGCATGTTGTTTATTACTCTTAGTGTTTCTTCATCCATTCCCCATCCCATTTTTTTTAAAACAGATGCATTGGAAATGCTTCCATCTTTTTCAACAATAAATTGTGCGATAACTCTCCCTTCAATTTTATTTTCTTTTGCTTCCACCGGGTAGTTAATGTTTTTGCTAATGTATTGGTATAGGTCCCCATTAAATTCTGGCATTTGCTCAACAAAAGTTAAGACATCATCATCTGACTGTCTTTTAGGGTCACTCAATAATTCTGAATCTGCACCATTTGGATCTCCTTCTAACATGATGTCTTGATTATATAAGATTTCTTTACCTGCAGTCATTTCATCAGGAATAATTACATATGTTATTTGTTTGTTGTATAACTTAAAACCAATAGCAATCTTATGTTTAGCAGCTACAGTATTTCCATTAACTTTAGCTGGAATCCATTGGGGCATTTCTGAAATTACTCGTTTTACTTCATTACATAAATCAGGATATTTACTTGTAGTGCATATCATATCGGTGATATTCCCATTTACTGAAACCACAAATTCAACTTCCATAATACCTTCTTGTTTTTTGCTCAGTGCTTCTTGTGGGTATTTAGTTTTTGTAGTAATAAAATTTTCGAGGGCCGTTTCACCGCCACTATATTGTGGTTTGTTATCAACTCTTTGGTAAACAGAATCAGGTTTGGTTTGTGCAGATGATTGTTGGACTTGGGCTGTTATAATCAGTAAAAATACAGCGTTTAATAATTTTTTCATACCACAATATAGGTTATCAAGGGTATAAAAAAAAGCGCCCCGAGGTTATTCTCGAGGCGCTTTTGTGTAAAATTAATGTTGTGGTTATTTACCAACACTGGCACGTATAATGTTTAATGCACCACCTGCTTTAAACCACTCAATTTGTTGTTCGTTGTAGGTATGATTTACCGTGATGTTTTCTTTGCTGCCATCATGATGTGTTAATACCAAAGTTAATGGTGTATTAGGAGCAAATTCTGTTAATCCTAATATGTCTATCAAATCATTTTCTTGAATTTTGTTGTAGTCTTCTTTATCTGCAAAAGTTAAAGCCAACATGCCTTGTTTTTTCAAGTTGGTTTCGTGAATACGGGCAAACGATTTTACCAATACAGCACGAACACCTAAATGACGGGGCTCCATAGCAGCGTGTTCACGGCTCGATCCTTCACCATAGTTTTCATCACCCACCACAATACTGCCTATACCCTGTGCTTTGTATGCACGTTGTACTTTAGGTACAGCTTGGTATTCGCCAGTTAATTGATTTTTTACCGAGTCAGTTTTTTCGTTATAAAAATTAACTGCACCAATTAACATGTTGTTTGAAATGTTATCTAAGTGACCACGGTATTTTAACCAAGGTCCTGCCATAGAAATATGGTCGGTTGTACATTTACCTTTAGCTTTAATCAACAGTTTTAAACCTGTTAAGTTAGTGCCTTCCCATGCTGCAAAAGGATCTAATAATTGTAAACGATCCGATGTAGTAGAAACTGCAACTGTAATATGCGAACCATCAACAGCTGGAGCTTGGTATCCTGCATCTTCAACTGCAAAACCTTTAGCTGGTAATTCATCACCTGTTGGAGGATCTAATTTTACCGCCTCACCTTTATCATTAATTAATGTATCAGTTATTGGGTTAAAACCTAAATCACCCGAGATTGCTATTGCAGCCACCATTTCTGGTGAAGTTACAAAAGCGAAGGTGTTTGGGTTACCATCAGCACGTTTTGCAAAGTTGCGGTTAAACGAGTGAACAATAGTGTTCTTCTCCGCTTTTTCTGCACCTTCACGATCCCACATACCAATACATGGTCCGCAAGCATTGGTAAATACTTTTGCATTTAAATCGGTAAAGGTCTTTAATAAACCGTCTCTATCTGCAGTATAACGTACTTGCTCTGATCCTGGATTAATACCAAATTGAGCTTTAGTTTTTAATCCTTTTTCAATCGCTTGTTTTGCTATAGATGCAGCACGGGCTAAATCTTCGTATGATGAGTTGGTACATGAACCAATTAATCCCCACTCAACAGTTAAAGGCCAGCTGTTTTTAACAGCCTCTTCCTTCATTTTGCTAATCGGAGTAGCCAAATCTGGAGTAAACGGACCGTTTATATGTGGTTCTAACGTATCTAAGTTAATTTCAATTATTTGATCGAAGTATGTTTCAGGATTTGCGTAAACTTCAATGTCGGCAGTTAAGTGATGTTTGATTGCATTGGCCGCATCAGCAACATCAGCACGACCAGTAGCACGTAAATATCGCTCCATGCTTTCATCATAACCAAAGGTTGATGTGGTTGCACCAATTTCTGCACCCATGTTACAAATTGTACCTTTACCTGTACAGCTTAAACTGTTAGCGCCATCACCAAAATATTCAACAATAGCACCTGTACCACCTTTTACAGTTAAAATACCTGCTACTTTTAATATTACATCTTTAGCAGAAGCCCAACCGTTTAATTTTCCTGTAAGTTTTACGCCAATTAATTTAGGAAATTTTAGTTCCCAAGGTAAACCAGCCATCACATCGCAAGCATCAGCACCACCAACACCAATGGCAATCATACCCAAACCACCAGCGTTAACGGTGTGAGAGTCTGTTCCAATCATCATTCCACCCGGAAATGCATAGTTTTCTAAAACCACTTGGTGAATAATGCCTGCTCCTGGTTTCCAAAATCCGATACCGTATTTGTTAGATACCGAAGCCAAGAAATCATATACTTCTTTACTTTCTTTATTGGCAAAAGCTAAATCATCAGCAGCACCTGATTTTGCAGTAATTAAGTGATCGCAATGAACGGTTGAAGGTACAGCTACTTTTGGGCGACCTGCTTGCATAAATTGTAACAATGCCATTTGTGCAGTTGCATCTTGCATCGCAACGCGGTCAGGGTTAAAATCTACATAGTCTTTTCCGCGGTTATATGCTGCAGCTGCATTACCTGCTGTTAAGTGGCTGTATAATATTTTTTCGGTTAAAGTAAGTGGGCGATTTACCACCTTACGCGCAGCAGCAATGCGCTCATCCATGCGAGCGTAAACTGCTTTAATCATTTCTAAATCGAACATATTATTTAAAATTATTTTTTGATTTCAAATCTAAATTGGGCCGCAATTTACAAATAATGTAG
>JBILPP010000346.1:0-2661 GCA_044373765.1 Bacteroidia bacterium | reverse complement strand
TTTATTTTCAATTATGCCAACTGCAATAACCAACGATATAAAAATTACGGTAGAGGTTGCCTATCAAGAGAACCAATCTGCTAAAGATCATGTTTTTGCCTACCGCATTACAATTCACAACAAAGGCGATTATACCATCAAATTGTTGCGCAGGCATTGGTTTATTAATGATGTAAACGTAGTTAAAAACGAAATTGAGGGAGAGGGCGTAATTGGTGTTCAACCTACACTAGAGCCTGACGAATCGCACCAATACGTTTCGGGTTGTGTAATTCATTCAGATGTAGGAACTATGCATGGGACATATTTAATGGAGCGTCAACTAGATGGTAAACAATTTAAGGTAACCATACCTAAATTTAACCTTATCGCTCCATGCCGCAACAATTGATTACAGTAAATAATAACCTCTATAAAGCAGTTATATTTTTAGGTGGGTTGTTGGTCATTTTTGGAACATACTACCTCATCAAAATGCAGTACAAAAAAGATGCTGTTATTACCGAAGGAATAGTAACAACCAATTACTTGCACGGCATTAATAAAAGTGATTTTGGTAGCACGGTTAGTGCAGAAATTCGATTTTATGCAAACGATAGTATGGTTACTATTTTGGGTCCCGAAGGCCAACCAATGGATGTTGGTTTAATTGTTCCCATTCTTTACCATGCCGATCATCCAGAAAATGCCGTAGTATACACTTTTGATGGGTTTTGGCTTCATGGTTTAATTTGGTGTATTTTACCAAGTATATTTTGGGTGGCAATAAGCTTAAGCATAATTGGTGTAAAGAGGAGTGAATTTGGTTAGCGTTCTGTTAACCTAATCCAATACTTTTAAGTAAAGTGGTTGAGCTAAATCAACTATTGTGCAATTAACTTAATGTATAAAACTCTTCTTTTTCGGTTGTATGATTTCTAATTACACCTGCACTAACCAAATTAATGAGCATTTTTTGTGCCCTCCATCTAGAGATGTTTAACAACTTGCAAAGTTGTTTTACCGTTATTTTATTGTTTTTTCCTAGGTATTGCATCAGGCCTTCTTCATGTTTACTGTATGTAATTAAAGTGTCTCTAGGGTTTGTGGCCCTTTTTAACACATCAACCACCACCTTGCTGGCTAGCAAACTTTTATCTTTAACCCTTATATGGACCCACCATTTGTCATTTTCATCTTTTGCATAATAAGGCTTTTTGGTTCCTTCGGGTATTATACATTCTATTACTGTTTTGTTGCCAAATTCCCACTCAATTAATTCTAATGCGATTTCGGGTTTACAAAAAAAGTTAGCGGCCAAATCAAGCATATATTTTTCATCTTCACTGCGCACTCCGCTTATTGTGCCATTATCATTCACCCCAATCAATAGTGTGCCACCCTTGTGGTTTGCAAACGAACTCATCGTTTTTGCAATTTTATTCGCACTAGAGATTGTTTTCTTAAAGTCGAGGATATCACTCTCGCCTTTAGCAATTAGTTGTTGTATGTGATTTAATGCCATATTACTTTAGCAAACTATACATTTTAACATATTTGCCCAACCGTTGTTTCATTGTCTGCAATAAATCAATACATTATCAATTTTAAAATAAAACTCAAAGATTAAATTAGTAATAAAAGGTTTGTTTTATTAATTGGTAAAATCAATATTTGCGGCACTTTAAAACCTTAATAAACAATGACACAACCAATAAAAATATCTGTAGCGAAAGGCGATGGAATCGGTCCTGAAATTATGGACGCAGTATTACGTATTTTTGATGCTGCAAAAGTTACGCTCGATTATGAGTTTATTGAAATGGGTAAAACCTATTTTGAGCAAGGTTTTGGTACTGGTATGACACCTGCTGCTAAAGAAAGTTTAGAGCATAATGGTATATTGTTTAAGGGCCCTATGGAAACGCCAAAGGGCAAGGGAATGAAAAGTATAAATGTAACTGCACGTAAAACATGGAGTACCTATGCTAACCGCAGGCATTTTCAAAGTTTACCAGGTGTTGAAACCGTATTTAGTCGTGCGGGTATTCCTATTGATATTACCATTGTACGCGAAAACATTGAGGGTACTTATGGTGGTATTGAGCATTTAAATACAAATGATGTGGCCATTTGCCGCAGAATTATCTCAAGACCCGGTTCTGAGCAAGTAATTCGTTTTGCTTTTGAGATGGCACGCAAAGAAGGGTTCTCAAAAGTTACATGTGCGCACAAGGCCAATATTATGAAACTTACTGATGGATTGTTTCTGGAAACATTCCAACGCGTTGCCGAAGAGTATCCAGAAATTAATTCAAACGATATTATTGTTGATGATTTGGCAATGAGATTGGTTGCTCGTCCACAAGAGTTTGAAGTTGTAGTGCTTACCAATTTGCAAGGCGATATCATGAGCGATTTGTGTGCGGGTTTGGTTGGTGGATTAGGTTTTGCGCCATCGGCTAATGTTGGTGATAACATTTCAATTTTTGAAGCTGTACACGGTACTGCTCCCGATATTACTGGGAAAGGAATTGCAAATCCAACTTCACTTTTATTAAGTGGGTTGATGATGTTGCGTTATTTGGGATTTGTTAAACAAGCTGCAGATATCGAAAATGCTTTGCGCTACACGCTAGAGCAAGGGGTACACACCGGAGATTTTGGTGATAAATCTGTTCC
>JBILPP010000345.1:0-2664 GCA_044373765.1 Bacteroidia bacterium | reverse complement strand
AAGTTTCTGAACTCCAATACTCACTAAAGTATGTTTCCTTTATGGCTGCAAAAGGTACAGCAGTTACCACAAATTTTGGTAAATCTTTATTCGCTAATAACCAATTTTTGAAATCCTCCATTTGCTCACTACCAATCATTTGTCGTTTGCCAAATTGGTAACGCTCTGTCCTTACATCCATAATAAAAAAGGCATTACCTGCATAATTATAATTGTAGTAAAGCTTTTTTATTCCGTAGGGGTGAGGGTTTTTAAGGTGTTGGTAGCTTTGGTAGGCTGGTAAAGCTTCCATTAAATAATAGGATGCTGGTTTAAAATCATACTCAGTATCATTGGCATATTTAAAGTAAAGCTCATGGTCGTTTATTGCGCTGTAGTTGGCAATACGTCCCAGGAACTCACTTGCTTCTCTGGTTTTCCAGGCTTCGTTGTATTTACGTTTGTATAACTCCGCTTGTATGGGTGTTTTTTGCGATGGAGCATCAATGTATATTTGATTTCCTGCATGTATCATAAATGAGGGCCTATCAACCTTACGGATGTTACTTAGGTTTTTAAATACACGTTTACCATCATCTGTATTTCGTTGTAAAAAATTACTGCCTAATAAAAAATTAACAGGGTAATTAACCCTTGGTACGGTGTTAAAACTACCTCTTCCGTATCCGCCAATGGGCACTCTGGCAATGTCTTTAAATACCACTTCTACCATGTACATCACCCTAAAAAAGCCGCTGTCGGCAGGGTTTAAATCGGTAAATTCAAATACCCCTATAAAATTATCGTGCTTGTAAATGGTTAGGTTTTGCGTTATGTTTTGGAAGTCGCTTTTTAAGGTAATGTGAGCTGTAAGTGTTGCAGTACTTTCATTATTGGCAACGCCCCTAACCCAAATTTTTGTTGAGTTTTCGGAAACATGACCTATGATTAGTTGAGACATAGTTGGATACGATTGTTAAAGTAAAACTAATCATAAAATAGTCTAAAAATCAAGCATCTGTAATTTTAATAAGTGTTAACAATGTTTACATTATCACAAATGTAATTTTGTAAATTTTTGTAATTCAGGTATTTAATTAGTTGCCCAGCTTGTTTTAACCATGTGCAGAAAGTATGATAAAAGTTGTATTTTTATCAAAAATGAATAAAAATTGATATCAATTCATCATTGTTACATCACCATTTTAACAATGGCCATGTATATTGGCATGCCAATGGTAATGTTCATGGGGAAAGTAATGGCAAGGGCCATAGGTATGTATAGTCCTGGATCTGCTTTGGGTGCTGCAATGCGCATGGCTGCAGGCACTGCAATATAAGAGGCACTGGCAGCTAAAATGGCAAACATAAACCTGTTTCCAACATCATGAGTTACCAAAATACTTAAAGCTGCAACCAAACAACCGTTAACTAGCGGTATAACAATTGGGAAAAGCGTAACAAACCAACCATACTTTTTAAATGCCCCTAAATTTTTGGCTGTAACCATGCCCATTTCTAGTAAAAACAAGGCTAAAAATCCTTTAAAAATATCGGTTGTAAAGGGTTTTATTCCTTCTGCTTGTTTACTGTCTGCTATTAATCCAATAAATAAACTGCCCAAAATAAGTAAAACACTGCCATTGGTTAACGAGTGTTTAATAACGTTTCCTAACTTGATGGTGTTTTCTTTTTGTTTGTCATACAATGTCATCAGCATCACCCCTACAATAATGGCAGGCGATTCCATAAAGGCCATCACTGCAACCATGTGTCCGCCAAAATGCAACTGACTGTATTCTAAAAATGAAGCTGCAGCAACAAAAGTTACAGCACTTACTGATCCGTATGAAGAGGCAATGGCTCCCGAATCGTAAATGGATAATTTACGTTTTAAAATAAAAAAAGTATACAACGGAATAACCGAGGCTATTAGTAATCCAAACAATAGGGAGTAGGCAATTTCTGGTGTAAATTGACTGTGCGCTAATTCTTGTCCGCCTTTAAAACCAATAGAGAAAAGTAGGTATAAAGAAATGAATTTGGCAGATGATTCAGGAATGGTTAAATCACTTTTAATTTTAATGGCAACTATACCTAAAATAAAAAATAGCAGCGTAGGATTGGTGAGGTTACTCAGTAAAATTTCTGTGTTCATTCGTTATTGTAATAATCCTGCACTCCATTGCAGACCGTAAATTGCTTTATAGTATTTTGTTTTTAGCTCAATCAGTTTTTCTTGAGCTTCAAGGGCTTTACTCTCGCGGCTGTTTATTAAAAACAGCGAACTTTCTCCATTAAAAAATCTTGTTTCTTCTGCTTTAAGTAGTTGTGTGTAGTTTTTGTAAGCAGCGCTTTGCAGGGTAATTTGCTTTTTAAGGTTTACGTATTCGTTATAATACTGCTTAACTTTAATTTCTACTTGTTGTTGCTTTTGGTTTAAATTAAGTTTTGATGATTCTAAATTTAATCTAGCCATCTTGTATTCTCCTCTTCCTTCGCTTAAAAACAAAGGCATTTCAAACTTAATTCCATACTGATAATTGTTATTAAGCAGCAAGCCTTCATTATTCCAAGCGTAATCTTTGTTTAAATGGTTGTATTGTAAATCTATTTTAGGTAATAGCTCTTGGAACTTTAATCGCTTGTAAACCACAGATACATCTACTTTACTTTTGTATTGAA
>JBILPP010000344.1:0-2665 GCA_044373765.1 Bacteroidia bacterium | reverse complement strand
AAAAATTTGTATAATGGCATAGATCCTTTAATGGAATTTAAACCAGCTTTTATTGATGTAACTTACCACCGTGAGGAGTTTATTTTACGTAAACGTAAAGATGGTGGGTTTGATAAAGTATATACCCGTAAGCGCCCCGGAACAGTTGCTATTTGTGCCGCTTTAATGAACCGTTATAAAGTACAAGCAGTACCACATTTAATTTGTGGTGGGTTTAGCAAAGAAGAAACAGAGAATGCCTTAATTGACTTAAACTTTTTGGGCATACAAAATGTATTGGCGTTGCGTGGTGATAGCGTAAAAAACGAAGCAAACTTTGTTCCTGAACCTGATGGAAACAAAGACAGTTTGGAGTTGGTAAACCAAGTGGTAAACATGAACCATGGCAGGTACATGGATGAAGAATTAGAAAATGCTACCCCTACCAATTTTTGCATTGGAGTAAGCGGTTATCCTGAAAAACATTTTGAGGCACCAAACATGAACAGCGATTTAAAATGGTTGAAACAAAAAGTGGATGCAGGTGCTGATTACATTGTTACTCAGATGTTTTTTGATAATAAAAAGTTCTTCTCTTTTGTAGAAAAATGTCGTGAAATGGGCATTAATGTGCCTATAATACCAGGTTTAAAACCTATGGCTAGTAAAAAACAGTTGGTGGCTTTGCCTAAAATTTTTCATATTGATTTGCCCGAAGATTTGGTTAGTGCTGTTGAAGATTGTAAAGATGATAAAGCCGTAAAACAAGTGGGCATTGAGTGGGCCATTCAACAATCGAAAGAATTGAAAGCTGCTGGTGTTCCAGTATTGCATTATTATACCATGGGTTTAAGCGAGGCCACTAAGGCCATTGCAAGCAAGGTGTTTTAAAAACAATTCTAAAGTTTTAAATCAGCTTATTTTGTTTAACAATTAAGCGACCTATTATTTTCATATTTCTTGTATATTCGCTTGTAATTCACACCGCAAGATGAAAAAAATTGCCCTATTATTAATTTTGTCTCTTTACTTAGTTCCTGCCATCGGAATTACGGTATCGGCACATTATTGTGGTAGCCGCATCACATGGATATCTTTAAACTTTGTGCACCAAGAGCATAAATGTGCTTGTGGCAGCAAAAAGATGAAAACAGATTGTTGCAAGGATGAAATTACTTTTATAAAATTAGATAACAAACAAATAAATACGAGTACCGATTTAAATACAGTAGCCCCTATTACTGCTATTTTAAATCCACTGCAAGGTTTTGCTAATACAGGTCTATGCTTATCAACACAACCTATTATTCAGTTGTTGTGTTTACCTCCTCCTGATAATTTAAAACATCCACTTTACGTTCGTCATTGTACTTTCCTTATTTAGAGGATTAACTTTTACATGCTCTAATCTTATTGATTTAAAGCATTAATTGGGGTAATTAATTTTACATCCCCTTGTTTATTTATATCCTACATAGTTTGGATAATTATTTCAATAAAAATTTTAATTACAGAACAATGAAAAAACTACTACTAATAGCAGGAGTATTAGCTATGTTTTCACAAGCAATTGCACAAAAAAATATCGTATTACGCATCAATCATTTTTTAGATACGATACCATTTGCTTTTAACCAAAAATCAGTAAATAATATTGGTAACGAGTTCAATGTAACCCGTATGGAATATTACCTATCTAAAATAATAATAAAGCACGATGGTGGTTTAACAACTAACGTTAATAACATTTATGCATTAGTTAATGCAGGCACTAATACTGATATTGAATTAGGATCATTTAATGTAAACAACATTGAAGGAATTCAATTTAGTGTGGGTGTTGATTCTCCTAACAACAATGCCGATCCTAGTTTATGGCCAGCTACTCACCCACTTTCTCCCAAATCGCCATCCATGCATTGGGGCTGGGAATCAGGTTATCGTTTTGCAGCCATGGAAGGAGTTGCAGGTATTGGGATGATAAGCACTTATGAAATTCACTCTTTGGGTAATGTGAATTATTTTGCTACATCAATAAATAAAACAGCTACTGAAAGAAATGGCAAATGGATTATAGCAATTGACGCAGATTATACCGAAGCTATAAAAGACATTGATGTAACACAAAATTTGGTTTCGCATGGCGAAACAGATGAAGCAAAAAAATTGCTAATTAATTTCAGAGACTTGGTGTTTAAACCAGGAACGATTCTAACAGGGATTAACGAAACTAAATCTACATTTGACTTAGGAATTAAACCAAATCCATCAAACGGTACATTTACATTATCGTTATTAAAACAAGCTAGTTATAATAAAATTGTAGTTACCGACATTACTGGTAAAGTTTATTTTGAAGAGCAATTTAATGCTACATCAACCCATAACTTTAATATAAAAAATAAAGGAATTTATTTTGTACAAGTTTATCATAACAATGCATTTATTGGTGCGCAAAAATTAGTAGTACAGTAACATTTTTGAAAACACTTCTTAACATATTATTTTCTTTCACCCTCCTCTTCCTTTTTTCATGCGAAAAAAAGGAACAGGTTACGTTTGAACCAAACTTTGCGCCTCCATCAAATTTTCCTGCCATCAAGTACCCGGAAGATAATGCGTATAACTACAGCAGGTGGAAACTTGGCAAGAAATTATTTTATGAAAATGCCTTATCGCGCAACCA
>JBILPP010000343.1:0-2667 GCA_044373765.1 Bacteroidia bacterium | reverse complement strand
CCTAACCAACGTGTGGTGTTTGAAGATTATGAAAATTACTCACCCAATAATGCGGATACCAAATACAACGACCCTGAAATGACTTTGTTCCGCGGATTACAATTTTCGGTTAACAATATTGTAATGCAGGTAATGAAACAATTAGGTCCAACAGCACCAAAAAGTGTTATTGAACTGGCACGTAAAATGGGTATTCAAAGTGATTTGCCCCCTTACCCTTCTATAGCGTTAGGTGTTGCTGATATTAGTGTGTATGAAATGGTGGGTGCGTTTAGTACATACGCCAATAAAGGTGTTTGGACAGAACCTATTTATTTAACACGTATAGAAGATAAAAACGGAAATGTAGTGCGTGAAGTTGTGCCACGAAAAGTAGAAGCCATGAGCGAACAAACAGCCTACATCATGGAAAAAATGTTGGAGCGTGTAACCACACATGGAACAGCTGCAAAGGTAAAATATTTATACCAGGTTCCAGGAGCTGTGGGTGGTAAAACTGGTACTACTCAAAACTACAGCGATGGCTGGTTTATTGGTATTACACCAACCTTAGCTACAGGTATTTGGACGGGTTTTGAAGACCGTGCCATACATTTTAGAAGCATGAGTTTAGGTAGTGGTAGTGCCATGGCCATGCCAATTTTTGGCACTTATATGAAAAAGGCTTTAAGTGATTCGTCATTGGTTAAAGTGCAACAAATTTGGGAAGCACCCAAACAACCTTTAAGCGTAGAAATTAATTGCGATAGTTACGAAACCAACGACCCTAAAAAGTTGGAATTAATTGAAGAATAATGGCCATTGAAACCGGAATTTACAAACATTACAAGGGTAATTTGTATGAAGTGATTGGCATTGCACACCACAGTGAAACTTTAGAAGAGTTGGTTGTTTACAAAGCCTTGTATGATACCCCTGATTTTGGCTATGGTGCTATTTGGGTAAGGCCATTAGCCATGTTTAATGAAACTATTGTAGTTGATGGGAGAGAAGTGAATCGATTTGACAAGTCTGATTCAATATAAACACAAAGTCTTTTGAACCATTAAACGCACACCCTGTTATTTACATTTTGAGAAATACGATTACCTATTTTCTAACCATAAGATGATGTATTTTGCATTATGACAAATAAATCATAGCCCATTAGCGGCAGCAGCAATGCCCGAAGTATCTTGCAAATGCATGCAATTAAAATGTGCTTTAGGGCAAGCTTTAAAACCAATTTTAGAACATGGTCGGCACGACAAATTATTTACTTCAAACAATTGTTGATTGATGTCGTATTTTCCATAATAAGGTGTCATGCCAAACTCAGGCACTGTATTTCCCCAAATAGAGATGATAGGCTTTTTAAATGCCGCAGCAATGTGCATTAATCCGGTATCGTGGGTAATTACTTTTTGTGCCAACTTTACAACCAAAGCCGATTGATCCAAACTTAATTTACCTGATAAATTAAACACGTGCGAACCACTTTGTGCAACAATTTCATTACCGGTTTGTTCGTCTTCTTTGCCACCTAGTAAAATTACGTTGGTGTTTATTTGTTTACATACCTCAATTAACTTTTGAGTAGGTAAACGTTTGGTGCTGTGCTGCGCACCTATTGCAATAGCAATGTATGGACTTAAGGTAAGTTGTTTTAATTCATCACTTAAAGTAACATCATCAGGAACAAAATAATCCAATCCTTGGCCATCGTTGGTTATACCAAAACTTTTTAAGGTATCTAAATACCTTTCAACAATATGTAATTGTGATAAGGTATTAATTTTAAAGTTTACCAATTGAGCTTTTTCTGTATTCAATTTATCAAAACTAAATGAAGGCACATCTAATGCACTTTTAATGATACGTGTACGCAGGTTGTTGTGCAAATCAATGATGTAATCAAACCCCAAATGCTTTAGTTCTATCGTTTTTTGTAACAACGGTTTATCCAACACATGTACTTTTGTGATGTAAGGATTATTTACTAAAATGCCTTCAAAAGCAGGCTTAGATAGGTAATGAATTTCGGCATGAGGGTGTTGTTGCTTAAGGCAGCGCACAACCGGAGAGGTTAGTACAATATCACCAATGGAGCTAAAACGTAAAATTAAAAATTTTGTTCGCATTACTTAGGTTTGCGTTGGCTAAAATACGAATCAATTTCGGAT
The DNA here is from genome assembly GCA_044373765.1 of Bacteroidia bacterium. Lineage (GTDB taxonomy): Bacteria > Bacteroidota > Bacteroidia > UKL13-3 > UKL13-3 > UBA6183. The sequence continues at coordinate 505 of JBILPP010000343.1, read as the reverse complement.
AACGACAATGCATTAAAACACATGTCTTTACTCAATCCACCTTTACGGGCCACACATACACCAAAGTGCATGTCGTGGTAACCTTCGGTATGATGCGCATCGGGGTTAATGCTTAGTTTAACGCCTTTGTTTAAGGCATAATCAATATGTCGCCAATCTAAATCCAATCGGTAAGGATGTGCATTAATTTCAATCACCACACCATTTGCTGCACATGCATCAATCATTTTTTTATGGTCTACCGGATAACCTTCGCGCATCAACAATAACCTACCTGTTGGGTGACCCAATATGGTGGTGTATGGATTTTCTATGGCACGCAACAACCTGCTCATGGCTTTTTCCTCGGTCATTTTTAAATTGCTGTGCACACTGGCTACTATAAAATCAAACGTTTTCCAAACCGATTCATCATAATCTAAACTACCATCTCCCAAAATATCGCACTCTATGCCTTTAAAAATCTTAAAAGGACCCAGTTTGATGTTTAATACATCAATTTCGC
>JBILPP010000342.1:0-2678 GCA_044373765.1 Bacteroidia bacterium | reverse complement strand
ATTTAAAGAAACTACTTGACCTAACGTTTTTTGACCTGCTATGTTAAATAGTTCAATGGTTGCCAATTCATTCAATTTAGCTTCAAAGTTTAATTGTAGTATATTTTGAAAAGGAGTTGGAAATGCATGCAGGTTTATTTCCTGTGCAAGGTTGTCTTTTAATCCTAATGCAAAAATTTGAATACTATCAGTTCTAGATTTAACGCAACCGTCATTACTGGTAACGGTTAACTTTACTTGAATTTTCTTAGGTCCGTTTGTTTTGATTGTAGGGTTTGCCTCGTAAGCCCTTATAGTGGTATCAGCTGTAAATGTCCATGCATACGTTTTGCCGAATAAAGTTTTACTTACAAAGTTAACGTAGTTGCCAGTATCTCTTGTCCATTCGTAATCAATTTCAGGCGTTTCTAATACCTTAATAATTTGAGTATTTGAGTCTATTAATTCGCCTTGTTTGTATAAGTATAATGTAACAGGATATTGCCCCGTTTTAGTAAATGATTTTGAAGTGGTTTTGCTGTTGGCGAATTGTCCATCGCCTAGGTTCCATTTTATTTCATCTCCACCTTGTGAATTGGCAGTTAAGGTTACACTTACTGGACCACATCCGATTAATCTATTTGCTGTAAATGATGCTGATGCATTTTTCCCATATTCAAATACGATGCTGCTATCGGGAAGTTGTTTAATATCTGTTATTGCAACATTAGCAGGCTGACGTACGCCACTTACTTTTAAATGTAAATTACTTGCAGGTGTTGATGTTGGTGTAAAGTTTTGGTTAGCAGCTAAAGGATATAAATCACTTCCATCACCTCTATTAATATTGCGTTCTAAGTGTCTTAATCCATCGGCCTGCATAATACCTACTCCTAATTGAGATGTATCATTGTTAACGTTATTTGATGCTTCACTTAACAAGCGAGCACGGGTAGTATTAATATGCCATATGGCTAACCCTTTTGATGGTAAATACATGTCAAAACCTTTACGCTGACGGTTTTCTAATAGATAGTATTCATTAGTTACTGAGGTGTTTATTCTAAAAACAACATCACTATCAACTACTGCATAAGGAAGTGTGTATAACGCAGTATCTCTAATCACTATTGGTGCTACCCATCCCATGCGCATTCTGCTCCATGCATCATTTAAACATGGTGTTCTTTCACTATTTAACCAAGGGCCACCAGCCATTAATGAGTAATTGCCTGCGGCCTCATTATTGCTTTGTGTTGAGTACAAATCAGGCAAATCAAGTAAATGACCGAACTCATGAGCTGCTACTCCTATTCCTACCATAGAGTAGGCTCCACCATTGTATCTCTTTTCAGGAAACATGCCGTAAGCAGAAACTTGCACACCATCATATGTAGGCCTTTGGGCTGCAGATAACGAAGACCTGAAAGACCAAATATAATTATTCGCATTAGGCGCACTCTGCTCCTCTGCACCAATACCTGCGTGCATTAAAATTACACCATCTACATATTTATCGCCATCATTGTCAAATTGACTAAAATCTACGTTAAACGAATCGTTAACATCTTTTAATGCCCCTAATAAAAGTTGACGGGTGGCTGTGCTATATGATGCGCTATTTTTACCATAATACATGTATCCACTATCAGCCATTACCCAACCATAAACAATACATTCTAGCGTTAATTTACCACTTGATGTTGCCAAGAAGAAATCACGGAACGAGCCAGTACCATTATAGTTTGGTTGGTTAAGTAACAATTCGAAATTTTCTTTTGGAAGGGTTGCTCTTAGGTCGGGATATTCTACCAATACCACCAAAATCTTACGATTACCCATTGATGGGAAAGGAAACGGTCCAGCAGCTTTATTTAAAGTTTGGATTGGTTCAAGCTGTTGATGCATTTGCAACATCATATTTTGTTGCGCAATGCTGTACCTTAAGTGAGGTAACGCATTTGCTTTCATTTTTGACCCATCTCTAGCAACTATACCACTTGTTGTTAAATTTCCTGTATCGTCTGTTGTGGCATATTCGAAAAAGCCTGCATTGTTTTTCAATAAGGTAAAGCCATCCTCCGTTTCTAAGTAATGAATAGCTTCATTCCCTAACGCCCGTAATGTAATTTTGCTTCCATCTGGTTGTTCAATGGTATTGGTGTATGGAGCTACACTACAATTGCTTCTTTGAGCATGTATAAAGGATGGATAGGCAAGGGTAACGAGAAGGAATGAACCGAGTACTTTTAATAGGTTTTTCATTAAATAAATGATGCGTTTATAATTTAGAAAATAAAACTAGTCTTTAATTGTTTACTTAACAAGTTTATTGTACTTTAGTTCGATAATAGCAGCATTTTTTACAATTTTGAAACAATTAATTTATGCTGTATAAATGCTTCCTTTATGAAAATTAATTATCGTCAGGCTACCATCATTGATATAGTTGATGAATCACCAGCTGTAAAGCGATTCTATTTTAAATTTCCTGAAACGGAGCAGCTTGATTTTAAGCCGGGACAATTTGTAATGATTGACTTGCCTATTGATTCTAAAATAACCAATAGGAGTTATTCTATTGCTTCAGCTCCAGGAAACGATAATATTTTCGAATTGATTATTGTTCTTAATCCAACGGGAATAGGAACTCCACACATGTGGGAAAACTTTCAAATTGGTGATACGGTGCCTGTAGC
>JBILPP010000341.1:0-2681 GCA_044373765.1 Bacteroidia bacterium | reverse complement strand
ATTCTGTATTATTCCGTATAACGTCTTTATGTTTTTAATAAGTACTGATTTCATATCACAGGCAAATAACGAACATGTTGAATAATTTAAAAAATAAATGATACTTGGTTTAGTGTTCAAGTATTTACTTTGTATAATAATGAAAGACCTACAACAAATAATACAAACACCCATAAAAAAGGGTCATGATGTTTGGATTGCGGATACTGCACGTGTTTTTGGATTGGTAACTTTAGGTGATGAGTGTTCGGTATGGTTTGGGGCCGTATTGCGTGGTGATGGTGATTTGATTACCGTTGGAAACCGAAGCAATATTCAAGAAAATGCGGTTGTTCATGTTGATCCGGGTTTCCCAACCCAAATTGGCCATGATTGTATTGTTGGTCATGGTGCGATAGTTCATGGAGCAAAGCTAGGAAACCATGTGCTGGTAGGCATGCATGCAACGGTTTTAAACGGAGCAACGGTAGGTGATTTTTGTATAATTGGTGCTCATGCACTAGTAACAGAGGGAATGGTAATTCCAGATTACAGCATTGTTATGGGTGCTCCTGGCAAAGTAGTCAAGCAATTATCTCCCGAGCACATCGAAAAAGTGAAACGAAATGCCCAATCTTACGTTGATTTAAGTAAGGAATATTTGAAGCATTGGAAATAAAATCACGTTTTACTTGTTAACCTTAATTTAATTCGGCAAACTTTGTAGCGCAAATTAAATATTGCGTAGCTATGAAGGCTGAATATAACAGCACCAACTTACCACATCTTATTCTTATAGGTGGCGGATTTGCCGGACTCGAACTTATCAAAAAACTCAATGGTAAACCCATTCGAATCACTGTTTTCGATAAACACAATTATTTTAATTTTCAGCCATTAATGTATCAAGTTGCTTCGGGTGGCTTGGGACCTGATGCCATAGCTTATCCGTTAAGGAAAATTATTGCACCTATGCCAAATGTAGCCTTCAGAATGGCTGAGGTATTGGGAATTGACATCAAACATCATCAGATTGAAACAAACATTGGACAGTTTAATTATAACTATTTGTGTATTGCCACAGGTGCTCAAACCAATTTTTTTGGCAACACCGAGTTGGAAAAATACAGTATGCAACTGAAATCAATACCAGATGCTTTGGACTTGCGCAGTGACATTTTGCAAGAGTTTGAGAAAGCATTGAGTGAGAGCAAAACTGGTGATATAGAACGCTATTTAAATTTTGTTGTGGTTGGTGGTGGGCCAACTGGCGTAGAAACAGCGGGTGCGTTAGCAGAAATTAAAAAGCATGTTTTACCTGCTGATTATAAAGAAATTGATGCATCAAAAATGAATGTGCATCTAATTGAAGCAGCTCCTCGTGTTCTTTCACCCATGAGCGAAATTTCTTCAAAAAAGGCAAAACAATTTTTAGAGGAGCTAGGCGTAAGGGTTCAAGTAAATACTGCTGTTGTATCCTACAACGCAAAAACTGGAGAGCTTACTTTAAGTAATGGCGAAATATTGAAAACAGACACAGTAATTTGGAGTGCGGGAGTTAAAGGTAAAACCATTGATGGTATTCCTGAAGAAAGTATAACCCGTGGCAATCGTTATAAAGTTGATGCTTACAATCGGATTGAAAACTGTGATAATGTTTTTGCAATTGGAGATATTGCTTTAATGACCTGTGATGGCGCATACCCAAATGGCCATCCTATGGTGGGTACCGTAGCTCAACAACAAGGTCGTTTATTAGGAAATAATATTCTTAAACTACTTCAAAACAAACCTCTAAAACCTTATAAATACTTCAACTTAGGTAGTATGGCTACCATTGGTAGGCACAAGGCTGTTTTAGAAATATTTGGTATAAAAATACAAGGTTATACCGCTTGGTTAGGTTGGATGTTTTTACATTTAATGCTATTAGTTGGATTTAGAAACAGAATAGTAGTACTGTTAAATTGGATGTGGAATTACGTTAGTTACCAACGTGCAATACGTATTATAACAAGGCCATTTATTCAAAAACAGTAATCATGATGCTCAATTTAATAAGGAGGTACTCAATGAATATTTTTTTGAAATTTTAATGTGCATCATAAACAATTGTTTAATGAAATGCTGATTCTAGTCATATTGTTTTATAGCGTAGAATCATAACTTTGCTTAGTTTTGAGAAAAATAATAGCCATATTGTTACTTACTTCCATTACACTGCAATTGTGCAACAGGGTAGGTATTATTGCGTGGTTTAATTTAAATCAAGACAAGGTGGTTGAGTTATTTTGTATCAACAAAGATAAACCCGAACTTGATTGTAAAGGAAAATGTTATTTGGCAGAAAAATTAGAAGAAGCCAAACAAACAGAAGAGGGAACTTCCATCCCCAATTCAAAACACAAACAAACAACAGAAGAGGTTTTATTTTTAGAAAAAACGTTACTGCTTTCTATTCCGGGCAGTGCTCATCAAATCTCTTTCTCATTCTACAAATCTTCTTACGCACATCAGTTTATGATGACGGTGTTTCAGCCTCCAAGGGCATAGTAGTTGTCATTACTAATTTTGTATCCAGCCTTGATACAACTTCAAATACTAATCACCACTAAATTAATACGCATTTTATGAAAAAATTAAATACCATCTTATGGATGGCAGCTGCTGTTGTTATTGGTATAACATCATGCAAAAAAGAA
>JBILPP010000340.1:0-2693 GCA_044373765.1 Bacteroidia bacterium | reverse complement strand
TGAATTTAGAAAATTGTTACAATTTGGGTAACAATAATTTGGTGCCTGTTTGGTGTGGTGACAGAACTACCTTTTACATTAGATTACTTGATCATTTATTGGGAATAAAGGCAGCTGCAATTTCAATTAAAAATATACATACATTTCCAATTGTTAATATTGGGAAGAGGCGTTTTATATTTGACCCGTATGACCCATTTATTATTTTTGATTCTTTAACAATGACGGTAATGGATTATGATGAGGCTTTTAAACATTATTTAAATGATAGCCCACTCAAAATACTGAGAACAAAAAGGTCTTATGGTTTTCCAAACGAATTAATTTCAAATAAATTAACCAATAATATTTTAGGGCTCTCTAAACATGAAAAGCAAGATATTTCACAAAAACTAAAAATTTACTTGATAAAAAACAAAGCCAATTTTTTAAGACGAGTTAATGCCTGTACTTTCGAAACATACAGTAAAAGTGGCATAATTTATCAAGCAAATTTAAAAGAGGATAGGTATATCATTCACTTGGAAAATAACTTAAATAACATTCCAATGAATGTAAATCGTTTTAATAAATATTACTTCGGTAAAGATTGTAAATAGATGTGCGGGATATTAGGACAAATAAATAAAACGGATAAAATAGATGCTGACTTATTTAGTCAAATGTTACACACCATCCACCATAGAGGCCCTGATGGTAATGGGATATATTTAGATGAACATAATCAATTGGCATTTGGACATAATCGACTTGCCTTTTTAGATTTATCTGATGCTGGCAAACAACCTCTGATTAGCAATAATGAACAAATTGTTGTAACATTTAATGGTGAAATTTATAACTATTTAGAATTAAAAAAACAGTTATTAGAATCTTATACTTTTATAACAAATACTGACACTGAGGTTATTATTGCCGCCTATTTGAAGTGGGGAATAGATTTTGTAAAGGAGCTAAAAGGCATGTTTGCGATTGCCATTTATGATAAAAAAATAAACAAAGTATTTTTAATTAGAGATCGATTTGGTATAAAACCATTGTATTATTTCTTTAATGAAAGCTGCTTGATATTTGCTTCTGAATTAAAGGCGATTTTAGCTTCTGGCCTAGTAAAAAAGGAAATCGATTATAGCTCATTTTCTGATTATTTTGTTTACCGTTATATTCCATCTCCCAAAACCATTTGGAAAAACATATACAAAATTCCACCTGCTAATTTATTGACATTTGATGTTGACACTTTTTCCCATTCCTTATTTGAATATTGGGAATTAAATAGCAAAAATGAACAAGAAAAAAGTGATTTGTTAATTGATGAAATAAATGAAATCTTACAATTATCAGTTACAGAACACACCAGAGCGGATGTTCCAATTGGATCATTTTTAAGTGGTGGTTATGATAGTAGCGCCATAGTTCATTACATGAAAAGGTCTGGAATAAACCCAGAAACTTTTTCAATTGGATTTAAGAATTGGGAGAAAAGTGAGCATCAGTTTGCTGAGATAGTTGCTACGCATTTAAATGTTCCCAATAAATATGTTATTGCAGACGAAAGTAGTCTTGATTTGGTGAATATAATGCCAATAGTATATGATGAACCCATTGCAGACATTTCGATTGTGCCCACATACATGGTTAGCAAACTAGCCAAGCAAAACGTTAAAGCAGTATTAAGCGGTGAAGGAGCTGATGAAATATTTGGCGGCTACACCTGGCAACATCAGTATTGTGATGAAACAGACAATAAAGATTGGTTGTGGAAAATAAAATCAATATTTAAAAAACGAGGAGCTGTTAATTATTATGCGCATGCAATGTCGATGGGCTGGTTCGATAAAGATGAACTAGAGAATATGTTAATGCCTGCATTACATCAATACATTCCAAGTGACGTACATTGGTTTTACAGAAAGCACTATAATAATAAACTAACGCCTTTAAAATCAATTCAATATATGGACATGAAATGTTTTATGGGCGAATTGGTATTAACCAAAATTGATAGAGCAAGTATGGCAAATTCATTAGAAGTTCGCGTACCTTTTCTAGATCATAATTTATTTGAAAAGGTATTTTTACTAGATGAAAAGCAATATTTCAATCAACATCAAACCAAATTTTTATTATATGAAAACATTAAAAAATTCTTACCACAATCTATATTAAATAGAAAAAAACAAGGTTTTGTAGGTCCAGATAATTACTATATGAATATTGAATATTACAAAAAAGAATTAGCAAATAGTAATTTGGTTAAGCATAATATTATCAATCAGTCTTACTTAGATCATTTACTAAAACAAGATTACAATTGGAAACTATGGAAAATTTTGATTATGGAAAAATGGTTTAGTCATTGGGTTGATTAATTCATTTGTCTAAATTACATTGCACTAATTAAAAAATATGTCGTTAATATTCATAACAGGTGGAGCTGGTTTTATAGGTTATCAATTGCAAAAGCAATTGGATGGTAAGTTTGATGTTAATGCAATTGATTTATTATCGCCAAACAATAAAGCAGGCACTTTTCGAAGTGCAAATTTAAAAAATATAGAACAAGGAGACATAGCGAATACCTTTTTAGATAACCTAAATACTAAACCTGATGTTTTAATTCATTTGGCCGCAGAAACGGGAATATCTGGCTCGCTTATTAATCCAGCTAAATACTTTGAAACCAATTTACA